>DAITPX010000055.1:8267-8667 GCA_036833365.1 Clostridia bacterium
CGTCAACGCGCAAAGAGCGCGCGACGCCGCGCGGAGGGCGCGCGAAATGTCGAGAAAAAGCGTGCTGGGTTTTACCGCTTTGCCGGGGAAGCTTGCCGACTGCACGGAAAGAGACCCGAGGCATTGCGAAATCTATTTGGTGGAGGGCGATTCGGCAGGCGGCACAGCGAAGCAGGGAAGGGACCGCCGCTATCAGGCAATTTTGCCTTTACGGGGCAAAATTTTGAACGTGGAAAAGGCGCGCCTCTCAAGGGTGCTGGAAAACGAGGAAATAAAGGCGATGATAACGGCGTTCGGGTGCGGGATTTCAGACGATTTCGACGAAAACAAGCTTCGTTACGACCGTATAATCTGCATGACCGATGCCGACGTGGACGGGAGCCATATACGGATACTTATG
>DAITPX010000056.1:0-8254 GCA_036833365.1 Clostridia bacterium
TTTTCGGCATCAAAATGTGCGGTGCAACTATTGGCATAATTTTTCTCCTTTTTTAAGTTTAAAATTTTATCGTAAGTTTTTAAAGCGCGGCAAAATAACCTATCAAAAGCCAAAACAAAATAGCCGCGGCAAAGGCCGCTATCTTGAGGTCGATATTATTGACGAATGTTTTTTTCAAAAATCTTTTAAAACTGCTCTTTTTTTGCTCGTATGCGGTTTTTATCGTGTTTTTTTCCATTTTATTCACCCCACAATGCTATTTCGTCGGCGTTGTAGCCGCCGGGGTTCAACGCGTGCGAAACGATTTTTATCAGCATTTCGCCGTCAAGGTAGCGTATTATTTTGCCGTCGTGCATGGCGGAAATAATCCCCGATTCCTCCGAAACGACTATCGCCGTGACTGAAGGGTTGCTCTCGGAAATGCCAATTGCCGCGCGGTGCCGGGTGCCGAATTCCTTGGGCAAATCAATGCGGCTTGTCAAGGGCAGGTAACAGCCCGCAGCCACTATTTTGTTTGCGGCGACGACTATTGCTCCGTCATGAAGGGGCGAGCGCGGGTAAAATATCGTTTCTATAAGCTCGCTTGTCAGCAGCGACATAAGCGGCGTGCCGCTTTCCACCACGCTTTCGAGCGGCTTATTTGAAATCACTATAAGCGAGCCGACGTCGTTTTTGGACATATTCTGGCACGCCCGCGCGATATTCTCCACCGTTTTAGTAATATCCTCGTGGGTGAGCTCCTCCGTCATGCTTTTAGACGACCAGCTCTTTTTCCACGACATTCTGAAAAGCGCGCGCTTGATATCCGTCGCGAAAAGGATTGCTGGGAAGGTGACCAGGCAAACCATCAAAAGTAAAATATAAATTTTTGCCGAGCGGAATCCCAGCAATGACGCGGCAAAAACCAAAACTACCGCGCCAAACGCGAAATACGCCAGCCAAACGGCATTTTTCTTTTTGAAAAACGCCCAAGCCCAATAAAAAACCAAGGCCATAACGACAATCTCCAAAATCCAAATCCAAGAAAAATTTGCGACTACATTTTTGATGTATTCGAGAAATGTCATTTTTTCGGCCTCCTCTACCTATTTTTTGCCACTTTATAATATAATACAATACCGCGGACAAAAAATAAAGCGGTTTCGGCTAAATATTCGCTCTTTCACGGTTTATTTAGGAAAAAAATAATAACAGGATTAAGTTAATAGGTTAATATAAAAAAATATAAATAAATTTATCAGCTTTTTCTACTAACAATTAACATTCTGATAAATAACCCCGTTTGATACATCAAAAATTCAAGTAGACGAGCGTCGACTTTATCGTTGTGCTTAGCAATTTTATTATTTAGTTTATCATAAGCATTCATCAAATTTACCAAAATTTTAATAATTTCCCCATCGTCACTTATAGTATTCAGGTATTCTCCCGTTACTCTAATGTTATTTTCTAAATTTTTTGTATTAGCGTGAAATTCCTTTAAAAATTCTTCTAGCGCTTTCCTAAAATTATCTGCAATATCTCTAATATATTTCCCATCTATATACTGTTCCATCGCTAATGTAAATGTTTTATGAGTTATTGGATAATCTTTTAGCCAATCCAAAACATCTGATACTAAAGCCTCATCTAATTTCTCGGCTCCTTTTGGAAATATATAGTAATTGTCCCCATCAATATACGTTTCAAATGGAATATTAAAATCATAAAGAGCTTTTTGGATAAAACTATAGAATGATTGTTTAGTTTCAGGATTAGCTGTGTTAAGAAATGCCATATACTTAGTTAAAAAATCAGTTATATTTTTTGTTTGCCTAAAAACTTCTTCCACTCCTCTAATTCCATCTGTATCATTGTTATAATGAGAACCTGTTTTTAAACAAAAAAACATATACTCTACTCGTGTATACTTTGTGATAAATAAATGTACAGCAGTATATATATTTTCTTGTAACATCTTAAATTTTGAATCATCGTCATAATTGATACCCAATTTCTCACAGTACTCAATCCATTTCATTTTTAGTTTTTCCTTTTTTCTTTTAAAATAACATATTCAATAAATTTGTCAAGATTTATTGGGATAAGTCGTCCTAAATTTATTAAGAAAACCAAAAGAAAAACGCCCGATTTTTTTCGGGCGCGTTCTTTTTATCTTGATATTATTTTCTGCTTCTGTCTTTGTAAGCCGTGTGCAGCAGCTCGTGAGCCTTGTGGCTGTTGGGTTCGCCGAGGAAGTTTTTGTAAATTTCGCTGATTTCCCTGTTTTCGTGCGATTTTCTCGTCCCGCTCTTAGCGTCCGCGTCGTATATGGCTTTTGCGCGCAGCGCCCTGACGTCGATTGTGTTCCAGACATCCGCTGACTGTATGGGCTGTCCGCCGCCGGCGACGCAGCCGCCCGGGCAGCACATGATTTCGACAAACGCCGTATCCTTAAGCTTGCCCGCCTTAAGCTCTTCCATAATGATATGCGCGTTTTCAATTCCGCTCGCCACGATTACGTTAAGCTTTTTGCCCGCCAGTTCGAACGCCGCGCGTTTGATGCCTTTCGTCCCGCGCACGTCTTCAAACTCAAGCTTGGGCAAAGGTTTGCCCTCGAGAAGCTCCGCAACCGTTCTCAAAGCCGCTTCCATAACGCCGCCCGTCGCGCCGAAAAGCAGTCCCGCGGTGCTGCCGCGCCCCACAAATTCGTCGAAATCCTCGCACGGCAGGTCGTTGAACATAATGCCGCTGCGCTTAATCATGCGCGCAAGCTCCCTTGTGGTGATTACGCAGTCGATGTCGCGGTAGCCGCTGGAATCCATTTCCTCGCGCAGAATTTCGCCTTTTTTGGCTACGCAGGGCATAACCGTAACGGTGTAAATATCCTTGGGGTCGATGCCTTTCTTTTGCGCGTAATAGGTTTTTACAATCGCGCCGCTCATCATATGAGGGCTCTTGCAGGTCGAAAGATTAGGTAGGTATTCGGGGTAATACTGCTCGATATAGTTTATCCATCCCGGAGAGCAGCTCGTAAACATAGGCAAAACGCCGCCTTCCTTTACGCGCCCCAAAAGCTCGGTGCCTTCCTCCATTATCGTCAGGTCGGCGGTAAAGTCGACGTCCAAAACGGCGTCGAAGCCCAATCTGCGCAATGCAGCGACCATTTTGCCCTGCTGGTTGGTGCCTACGGGATAGCCGAATTCCTCGCCTATGCCCACTCTTACGGCGGGCGCAGGCATAACGACGACATGTTTTGTCGGGTCGCCTATCGCGGCGTAAACCTTGTCGATGTCTTCCTTTTCCCTCAAAGCGCCCGTCGGGCAGACGTTGATGCACTGTCCGCACGCGACGCAGCCCGAGCCCGCCAAATCGACGCCGTAAGACGTGCCTATAAAGGTATTGAACCCGCGCCTGTTGGGGCCGATGACGGAAACGTGCTGAAGCTTGTTGCAGGCGGCGACGCAGCGGCGGCACAAAATGCATCTGCTGTTGTCGCGGATAAGGTAAGGCGTAACCTCTATTTCGCTGGGGCTGACTTCGCCCTTAAAGCGGTTGAGGTCGCACGAATATTCCTGAGCCAGCGACTGAAGCTCGCAGCTTCCCGAACGCACGCAGCTGTTGCAGTCGTTGTTGTGATTGGAAAGCATCATTTCCAAGGTAATTTTTCTCGATTCCAAAACCTTGGGCGTGCTTGTCCAAATGTCCATTCCCTCCGAAACGGGCGTTACGCAGGAAGCGGGCAAGTCTCTGGCGCCCTTTACCTCCACGACGCAAACACGGCACGCGCCGATAGGGTTAAGGTTTTTCATATAACAAAGCGTGGGCACCCTGACGCCGGCCTGGCGGCAAGCCTCCAAAATCGTGCCTTCTTCGACGGTATATGGTTTTCCGTTTATTTTAACATTGAGTTGAGCCATTTTGTTACCTCCTTGAAATAGCACCCTTCGGGCACTTGGTCTCGCACAGACCGCATTTTACGCAGATTTCGGGATTAATCACGTGAGGCTGCTTGATTTCGCCGGTTATCGCGCTGACGGGGCAGTTTCTCTTGCATATGCCGCAGCCTATGCACTTTTCGGGGTCTACGACAAACTTAAGCAGAGCCTTGCACACTCCCGCGGGGCACCTTTTGTTGACTATATGCTCTATATACTCGTCGCGGAAATAACGCAGCGTGGACAAAACGGGGTTGCACGCGGTTTTGCCCAAAGCGCACAGCGCGTTGTTTTGCAGGTAATGGCTGATTTCCACCATTCTGTCGATATCCGCAAGCTCGGCTTGTCCATTTGTGACTTTTGTGAGGATTTCCAAAAGGCGCTTTGTGCCTATGCGGCAGGGAGTGCATTTCCCGCAAGACTCGTCGACGATAAATTCCAGGAAAAACTTAGCTATATCTACCATGCAGTTGTCTTCGTCCATGACGATAAGTCCGCCGCTTCCCATCATAGAGCCGATGGCTATCAGATTGTCAAAGTCGATAGGCACATCGAGGTGTTCTGCGGGGATACATCCGCCGCTGGGCCCGCCCGTTTGCGCCGCCTTAAATTTTTTGCCGTTTTTAATGCCGCCGCCGATTTCATAAATAACCTCGCGCAGCGTCGTGCCCATGGGAATTTCCACAAGGCCGGTGTTGACTATTTTACCGCCGACGGCGAAAACCTTCGTTCCGCGCGACCTTTCTGTGCCCATGCTGGTAAACCATTCCACTCCGTTACGGAAGATTTGCGGAATGTTGGCGTAGGTTTCGACGTTGTTCAAAACGGTGGGCTTGCCAAAAAGCCCCTTAACAGCGGGGAAAGGCGGGCGTACACGCGGTTCGCCGCGGTTGCCCTCAACGCTGGTCAGAAGCGCCGTTTCTTCGCCGCAGACGAAAGCCCCCGCGCCCAATCTGATTTCCAGGTCAAAATTAAATCCCGTGCTGAAAATGTTTTTGCCGAGCAAGCCGTAAGCACGCGCGTCGTCAATGGCTTTTTGCAGGCGCTTAACCGCTATGGGATATTCCGCGCGGATATAAATATAGCCCTTGTCGGCGCCGATTGCGTAACCCGCTATCTCCATAGCCTCAATAACGCAGTGCGGGTCGCCTTCCAAAACGCTCCTGTCCATAAACGCTCCCGGGTCGCCCTCGTCGGCGTTGCAGCAAACGTATTTCTGGTCGCTTTTTTGGTTGTAGGCGAACTCCCATTTTTTGCCTGTCGGGAAGCCGCCGCCGCCGCGGCCGCGCAGCCCGCTGGCCTTGACGGTGTCGATTACCTGCGCGGGGGTCATTTCTGTCAAAACCTTCGCCAAGGCCTGATAACCGTCGTGGCCGATATATTCTTCGATATTCTCAGGGTCGATGACGCCGCAGTTGGCGAGAGCGACTCTGACTTGTTTTTTCAAAAATTCGGTTTCGCTGAGGGACAAAACGGTTTCTTTTGTGTCCTCGTCGGTATTAAGCAGCCTCTTTACGATTCTGCCCTTCAAAATATGCTCGGAGACGATTTCCTTTACGTCGTCCACCGTGACGGAGTGGTAAAACGCCCCTTCGGGGTAAACCACCATAATAGGCCCTTTGGCGCATAGACCAAAGCAGCCCGTCATAATAACCCTGACCTCAGAGTCGAGATTGTTTACTTTGAGTTCGGCGTTTAAGGCTTTGATTATGTCACCGGAATGATTGGACGTACAGCCCGTGCCGCCGCAAACAAGTATGTATGAACGTACCATTTTATCCTCCATTTAGTCTATTTTAATGTATTCCGTTACCGGTTTTTGATTGACGATATGCTCCGTAACGATGCGCGCAACCTTTTCCGGCGTGACCTTAACATAAGTAACCTTGTCTTTGCCCGGGGCAAAAACCTCGACTATCGGCTCGTATTTGCACATACCGATGCAGCCTGTCTGGCTTATCGCCACATTCGTAAGCCCGCGCTTTGCTACTTCCTCCACAAAGGCGTTCAAAACCGGCCTCGCGCCCGCGGCTATGCCGCACGTGGCCATACCTACGACGACGCGCACTGTGACGTCGCCCTGCTGCTGCCTGTTGACGGCGGCGTTTTTCATCTTATCCCTGATTGCGTTCAGTTCCTGTAAAGATTTCATAAAACCTTGCTTCCTCCATTTGTTATGTTTATTCCTTGAAAAATATAATCTTTGAGAAAAGCGACCACTTCGGCGTCGGAAATGCTTACTTCCCCCAATATAGACCTCACGTTGTCGGTATCGAAAAGAAATTCCCTCTCGTCCACCCTGTAACCCAAAACATACCGAACCGACGGGTTTGCGTTGATAAGCGCCGTTACCGTGGCGGGAAGGTCTCCCATAGGCATGCGGTCGATACTGTCAATCAAAAAAGTCGCTCTGACCGCAGTGCCTTTGCCTCGCCGCGAATTAATCTCCAGCTTTCCGCCGCTCATTTCCGCCGCCTGCCTGAAAAACGGCAACCCCAGTCCTACGGGCCTCGTGGTGCGCGTGGTGACGAAAGGGTCTGTGACTTTTTTTGCGAATTCCTCGTCCATGCCCTTCCCGTCGTCGATGACTTCCACCGTCAAAAGGTTTTTAGCCGTTTGGTAATCCACGTTTATTTTCAAATTCTTCGCGCCCGCGGACAAACTGTTGTTTGCCACGTCCAGTATATGCAGCGACAGTTCCTTTAACATCTCTTCAGTTTATTTATGAGGGCCTCTACCGACACCTCGGGCAAATCGATATAGCATTCGTTTTGGCACATCTGCTCGAGGCTGTGGGCGTCGCTACCCCAAATCAGGTTGTGTTTTTTGCCCAGTTCTTCTCTCAGAGCCGTCGGGCAGCGCGAACTAATTTCCAGTGTCGGCGCGAACAAATCCTCCGGCACAAAGCCCAAAACCGAAATCAGGCTGTAGCTGTCGCGGTCTACGTGCGCCGGAACAGCAATGCCGTATTCTTTCATAATTTCCGTAAGCCCGTATAAATCGAACTTCGTCGCGACGTTGAGAAAAAAATCCATCTCTCCTTTTTTGTTGTCCTCGCAGTCGAACAATACCTGCGGGTTGTAAAACTTTTTATTGAGCGGGTAACGCGGCAAACCGCGCATGATTTCGCCCGAAAACTCCTCCGCCCCCTCCACCGAGTTGAAAAGGCACAATACATGTATTTCCTCGGCGGTAGTGACTTCGATGGCGGGTGCAACCAAAATCCCCTGCTTCTCGGCAAAAACGCTTACCGCGCGGACGTTTCCCGCGCTGTTGTGATCGGCAAGAGCAATAATTTGCGTATTCAAAATCTTGCTCATGTTGACGACGTTGGCGACGGTATTTTCGGCGGCGCAGCACGCGCTCAAAGCGGAATGAATATGCAAATCGACTTTTACAAGCATCTTTTCCCCGTTAAGGCGAATTTTTGGGCGAACTCGAACGTCGTCATGCCCGTGCCCAAAAGGTAAATCCCGAGCTCTTGCATTTTGTCTTTCAGGGCTTGGTCGGGACGGACGCTTTCGCAAAGCACAACGCAGCCGCATTCAATAAGGGCCGCCACAGCCGCAACGTTGACGTTGCTCATTATGGTGAGCCAGCAGCAATTCCTTTCGGCTTTGCTCATAACCCAGCTGAGCAGGTCTCCTATGTAAAATTTTTCGATTTCGCTTTCCTTTCCGTCCGAAAATACTTCCAGGCCGAAATCAGCTATCAGTTTTTTTATTGTCATCGATATATTTGTTGACCAGACACATATCTTCCGTAGCCTTGCCCAAAACTATGTCCTCGGCCAGCGACCTGCACGTGGGCGAACCGCAAATGCCGCAGTCCTTTCTCGGCAGCCTTCTGAGTATGTTTTCCACCTCGGCCATTTTCGTCATGGCGGCGGGCAGCTCTTTGTCCAGCGTATACAAATCGGTGGTTTTCCATTTCCACGGGATTTTGTAATATTCGTCGGGCTTGTCGATTTTGTCCGTCGTGTTGGTTTTGTTTTGAAGCACCGTCCGCCTAAGCGAATGGATTTTGCTTTTTGCCACAAAGGTGTTGGCGACGTTAAAAACCCCGCCCACGCACCCGCCGTGGCAGGCGTGCAATTCGACGAAATCTACGTCCGTCAGCTTGCCGTCCTCGAGCTCCCTTAAAATTGAAATAACGTTTTCTATCCCGTCCGCGGCCAGCTGTCGAATGTTGGGTATATTTGACGCTTCGCCGCCGCTGGTGCACCACGCTATCCCCATCTGCGACGCCTTAATTTCCTGAGTAATCTCTACGTCGGCACGGTCGATTAGGTTAAGCCTTTTTACCGCGTCCGAAACGGCAAGCGCCCCTGTAAGCTC
>DAITPX010000056.1:8297-8605 GCA_036833365.1 Clostridia bacterium
TGGGGCCGCCGTAGCGGGCATTTGCCTTTGGGTCTGTAAGCTCCTTTACTACCGAATAAGTGCCCGCCTTTATCGCCTGCATGTTGGCGGGGCAGGTGGAAAGGTAAAACACGCCTATGTCTTCATCGGGCAGCCCGCTCAGCTTCGCCGCCTCCTCCCTGGCCATTTTCGCCGCAAGCAGCACGGGCGGGAGGTGGTCGATGAGGTTGTCGCGCAGGCACTGGTATTTTGTCAAAATAAGCTCCACGCAAGCGGGGCATACCGTGGAAATAACGGGCGTTTTGACGTCGCCCACGATAAACATTTCC
>DAITPX010000057.1:0-8402 GCA_036833365.1 Clostridia bacterium
AAACTGTTCGACGCTCAGCCCCACGCCCTGCTCCTCCATAACGGCGGGGCCGAACGGCGAAAGGCTGTTGACGCGGCGCGCGGTTACGTGCTCGACATTCGTCATGCAGCCGGTCAGGCATACGACAAGCAAGTCCATTATAAGCCCGGGGTTAATCCCCGTACCTAGTATCGTCACATTATTTTCCTTGGCGATTTTGTCCAGCTTCTCAGCCAAAACGGGCTGGTTGGCTTTGGGATAAGACATTTCCTCGGCGGTGCATATCACGTTAACGCCGCGCTCGGCCAAAAATTTGATTTTGTCAAACGCCTTGGCGGTAAAGCTGTCGGTAGCCAATAGAACCACGTCGCAGCAGCGGGGCGTCACGACCTCTTCGATATTGTTTTTAATCACGACGTCCTGCTTTTCTCCCCGCTCGACGCCCAAAATTTCAAAAATACTTTTGCCGACCCTTTGGGGATGCAGATCGCAAACTCCCACGATATCAACGCCCTGCTTTGTCAAAAGGGCCTTTCCGATCCCCGAGCCCATAGCCCCGAAGCCCCATATGGCGACTTTAACGTTTTTCATAAAAATATTCTCCCTTATAAATTGTACAATAATTATTCTCTGATTATCGGCATAGACATGCAGCGCGGGCCGCCCCGCCCTCTTGACAATTCGCTGCACGGGATTTCGTGAATTTTTATCCCGTTGTCCTCAAACAGCCTGTTCGTAACGTTGTTGCGTCCATAAACGACCACCTCTCCCGGCGCAGCCGCCAAGGTGTTGGCGCCGTCGTTCCATTGCTCGCGCGCGGCGTCTATCGGGCTGTCCCCTCCGCATTTGATGAGCTTGACCTTGTCAATCCTCAAAACGCGCGCCAAAATCTCGTCCAGCCCGCCCTCGAGCCTTTTTATCTTGATTTTGTCCCCCTCTTTGGTCAAAACCAAAGTGACGAAGCTGCTCTGCGTGTTGGGATGAATGGAAAAAGTGTCGTAATCTATCATGGTAAACACCGTGTCGAGGTGCATAAAGGTGCGCTGCTTGGGTATGTCAATCGCGACTATTTGTTCGAAGCCGCCCTTTCCCAAAATATTTTTCGCCAGCCGTTCTATGGCGTCGGCGTGGGTGCGCTGCGAAATCCCGACAGCGAGGGTGCGTCCGTCCAGCACCAGTATGTCCCCGCCCTCGATATTGTAAGGGTAATCCCTGTCGTAATATTTCGGCGTATCGCAAAAGTCGTCGTGGTACGCGAAAATATATTTAGCGAAAATATTTTCCCTCGCCCTCTGTCTTGTAAACATTTTTCCCACTATGACGCCGTTTGCCGCAAAGCTGAACGGGTCGCGCTGAAAGTACATATTGGGCATTGGGTCGAGCAAAAAAGGGTATTGGTCGTTGAGAAAATCCGCCAAATGGGTTTTCGTGCCCGCAAGCTCGGTTTTCCTTAGCCCGCTTATCATTACGTCCACCGTTTCGCCGACGGGCAGATTCAGCAGGTATTCCCTTATTTTTTCTTTCTGCGACGGCGTATGCCCGAGCGCTTCCCCCAAAAAATCGCCGATCAGGTTTCTTTTGATTTCGTCGTTTTTTATGGATTCCCGCACAAGGTCTCTGAGGTAAACCACCTCTGCGCCCAGGCTTCTCAGGGTGTCGGCGAAAGCGTCGTGCTCGCGCTGCGCCACAGCCAGCCATGGAATGTCGTCGAAAAGCATTTCGTGCAAAAAGTCCGGCACAAGGTTGAGCAATTCGTTGCCCGGGCGGTGCAGCAGCACTTTTTTAAGGGGCGCTATTTCGCTTTTGACGTTTACTATGTTGCCCATCGTTCCTCCCAAAGTATTTAAAAATTACTGGTGTCAAAATTTTCAATAAGTATTGTCTCTGACGGAAACAACCTTTCCGCCCTTAATGTAAACGCGCGGCACGCGCGCCGAAATGCCGCAGGTTATTTCATAATTGATTGTGTCGGTAAGCCGGGCGAGTTCGTCGGCTGTAATGTCGCTTCCGTCGCCGAAAACTATTACCTCGTCGCCCATTTTTACGTCCAGCCCCGTCACGTCCAGCATCACCTGGTCCATGCACACCCGGCCTATAACGGGCACGCGGCGGCCGGCCGCCCACATAAAGCCTTTGTTGGAAAGCTTCCTGGGGTAACCGTCGGCATACCCTATGCAAACCGTGGCCACTTTTGTGTCCCCGTCGCAAATATAAGTCCGCCCATAGCTCACGCTACGCCCCGCGGGCAACGTTTTTACCATTGAAACAACGGTTTTCAAAGTCATAACCTGCCTCAGCGGCAGTCCCTCGATTTCTTTGTTCGACGGGCTGAGCCCGTAAAGCGAAATGCCAAGGCGGATTCCGTTCATGTGCAGCGCGGGCAAAAAATGCCCCGCCGCGCTGTTGCAGCAAATTTCAAAAGGAATTTCAATTCCCTTGCCCCTTACCTTGTCCAAAAGCGCCCTGAAAAGCTCTCCCTGCTTTAATGTATAATCTATGCTTTCGCTGTCCCTATTGTCGGCAACGGCGAAGTGCGTAAACGCCCCGGCTATTTCAATATTAGGAAATTCGTTTATTTTTTCTATTTCCCGCACGGCGTTTTCGTGGTTAAAGGCGTCGAAACCGAGCCTCCCCATGCCGCTGTCGATTTTCAAAAACGCTTTTACCTTAACGCCGTCCCGCTTTGCCCTCTCATTCAAAAGCTCGGCGTATTCACGGCTAAAAACCGCCTGATATACTTCGTTTTCGGCGAGCTGCGCGGCATATTCGGCGGGCGTATAGCCCAGCATCAGAATTTCGCCCCTTATTCCGTGTTTCCTCAGGTTTGCCGCTTCGGTAATATTGCTTACGGCAAAAAAATCGCAGCCCCCGGCGCTAAGTTCCCTTGCGATTTCGTTGGCGCCGTGCCCGTAGGCGTTGGCTTTGATTACGGCGATTATTTTGGCGCCGCCGCTCAGTTTGTTTTTAAAAAGCCCGTAGTTGTATACGACGCTGCCGAGGTCGATTTCCGCCCAGCACCGTTTCACAAAATCCATTATTTTCGCCTCTTGATTGGAGTTTATTTTATTATTAAATATTCTGTTTGTTGTCAGCGGCCCGAAAGCCAAGTTAATTGTAAATTAAAGTCCGCGCACTGTCAACCTAAACAAAACGAACAAAAACACGGCCCTTTGTCGCACCGTGCTTTTTCGTTTTGTTGACCCGGCCGCCAAATTTATTTTGCGGCCAAAACCTCTATTTCCACCAAAGCGTCTTTGGGCAGCCTGGCAACCTCCACGCAACTGCGCGCGGGGTAAGCCCCCTCGAAAAATTTGGCGTATTCGGCGTTCATCGCCGCAAAATTATTCATGTCCGACAAAAAAACCATCGTTTTCACGACGTTTTCCATCGAAAAGCCGCCCGCTTCCAAAACGGACTTTACGTTTTTGAGGCATTGCGCCGTCTGTTCGGCCACTCCGCCCGCAAAATTTCCCTCGCCGTCGACTCCCATTTGCCCGCTGGTGTACATCATATTGCCAAAAACCACGCCGTGGCTGTAAGGCCCCAGCGCCTTGGGCAAATTATTCGCGCTTACCGCTTTTTTCATCTCCGTTCCTCCTTAGCCTAAATTTCCTGCAATGATTTTAGCACGAATCCCGATTTTTCTCAACCCGTCCGCAACGTCCGCGCGGCAAACTTTCGCGGTTTTTTTTAATCCGATAGATTTAATCGGTATTCACTTTATATTTTTCCGCCACTGGTGAAAAATCTCATTCTTTGTAAACGAAATGCCAAACGCCTTTGCCGGATTTATTCAAAAGTTCCGCCGCATTGGGCGGGTACACCTTAATATCGCCGAGCGCGCCAATCGGCACCCAGTGAAACTCGATATCAAAATTCCTTGCCTCGATACGCTCTTTGCCGATAAAAACGCCTTCGTGCGGTATCAAGCCTTTATCCTTAAGCGCGACACCGTAAAACAGGCAGATTTGATGGCACGGTTTGTCCTCCCACGGAAAAAATATTTCGCCCACCCATTTCAGTTCGCCGACGGCGATATCCGCGCCGGTTTCTTCCTTAAACTCGCGTATCAGCGTTTCCTCATTGGTTTCGCCGAATTCTGCATGCCCGCCCGGAAAGGCAAAGCCGCTGTCGTTTGTCGGTTTTTGCAGCAAAACCTTGCCGCCCTCTACGCATATGCCCGCGATGCGGTAACTAAAAACATAATCTTCGGTTTTAAAAAGTATATCGTTCAAATGCGTTTACTCAACCCCTTTAAATTTTCAATTGACTGTAATACCAATTCTTTTATTTGTCCGCAATTTGATTTGAGAATCGGTTCTCCGTAAAATCCGAAGAAATTATTTTAGCGAATTTAGTATCAATCTTTTCAGTTAAAATCTACATATGCGCCCTTTTTTGCGGCCAATCTTAGTAATTCATCGGGTTTCCGATTCCGTTATTCCCCGCCGCCCTGCTCCGCGCGGCGCCCTTTCAGGGTTTTAAAGATATATTTCAAAAGCTTTACGATAAAGCACAGCAAAACAACGACTACCGCCAAAAACACCCAGTTGAGCCAGTACGAGAAAAACACTATTATTTTGCCGATTGCCGCCGACTGCCACACCTGCTTGCCCAAAAATTTCTCCGAACCGAAGGGCACGTCCGGCGTCGCGCCGGCTTTTATACCCTGCGTAGTCAGATAAAACTTACTGCCGCTGCCCTCGGTTTTCCATTCTGCGTTTATAACCTTGTGCACCACATTTTCGCCCGAAATGGCGCTCCCCTCCGATGCGGAAAAAACGGCGTTGTCCCCCACGTGCACCGTTTCGATGGGCACTTTCTGCGCCACGATAAAATCACCTACCATAAGCTCGGGTTCCATCGAGTCCGAAACGACCACCAAAAACATATAGTCGAACAAATACACCGGCTCGCCTTTTACCCGCGCCGAAACGACCTTAAAAACAACAAATACGGCAAGTATAAGTATCAATATTGTCAAAAACCAGTTTACGGCTTTCCCGAATTTACTTTTTTTCATTTATTCAAATTCTCTTTAAAATTTTTTTTCGCTCGGGCGATTACATCCTTTTTCAATCGCGCTGCATTTTCAAATTCCATTTAAAAAACTATATTTTAAAGTCTTTTTTCTCTTCTCCGGACAACTGCTGCCAATTTTTTTTCCGAATATCATGTTTTGACTCTATATTCGCAATTATCGGCAACGTTCTTCATTAAACTAGGGCATTTTTTTCAAATCTGCCAAAGTCAGCCGCTTATCCTCGACTCTAAGTTTAGCATGTCCGCGGTTATCGGACAACCGCCGGCAAAAAACGCCGCGGACTTTTTTCAAAAATTAAATAATCCCCGTTTGGGCAACCGTTAACAGAAAAACCGCTCTCAAACTCTTATATCCGTATCTCCCTTAATCTGTCCGCGGGTTTACACTGTTAACAACTAAGTATCGCCCCGATAAATAATTTCGCCGATTGAAAGGCACTCAAAAAGAAGCCCCTTTTATTCAAAAACCTACCATTAAAACAGTTTAATTACTTCCCTTTCGCCAGCCTTGCGCCGAGCTCCTCTTTGCGCTTTACGTTTTCCTCGGCTATTTCTATAAGGCGCTTGCGGTCCTTTTCAAACAAAATTTCCTTGATGCCCTTGGTTTTCTTTCTCGACTCGGCGACCTTTCTTTCAAGAGTTGCCGCGCTTTTTTCCTTAGCCGAAACGATTTTTCTTTCCGCCTTTTCCTTCGCCTTTTTCACCTTTGGCAAAATTAACTTTTCGCTCGCTTTTGCCGCCCGCGCCGTTTCAATTTCCATTTCGGGCGGTCCAGTTTTCTCCCTCTTCGGCGGCTTCGCCAACTCTATTTTTGCCCTTTCTTCCTCGTACGCAAAATCGGCTTTCATTTTTTCCAGTTTCAAAAACTCCCTGCTCTCGGCACGCAGCGCTTTTTCCAGCTCCGCCGATTTAAGCTGGCTGAGCATGAGGTACCGCTTGTAGATTTTCTCCTGCTGTTTTATGTCGAAAGCTTTTCCCCTGAGAGTACCGTCCTTCTTTTTGGTCAGCGCCAGCGAGTGCGTCCTGATTATTTCGTTGTACATGTCGAAGTTGATTTTTCCCAAAGTTCTCACAAATTTCGAAAAAGACAAATCAAGCTTTTTTTGCTCCGCAAGGTCGTAGTTTTCGGGCATGTCCACGGCTTCCTGCAAGGCCTTTTTTATCTGGTTGTAATAAAACTCGTTGACCGCGTCGTCGCCCGCCCGGGCTTTGTCCTGCCTGAAAGACGGCCTGAGCTCCGTTTTGGTCAAAACCCTGTACTTTTTCCGCCGCGGCGGCTTGGCCTCCAGCTCGCCGTAAGCCTTGCCGCGCTCCCTGTCGTTGTCGGCAAGCGCCTTTACGGCAAGCCCCGCAAGCAGAGTCAGGTCATCGTAATAGTCACCGTCCACGGGCAGGTTTTTATCCTGCGTAACGACGCTGTACCCCACAAAAGTATACGCCGAAATATACAGCCAAAGCTTGTACGCCGCGCCGTAATCGACGTTAAGCTTCAAAATGTTCGTTTTATTGATAGGCGGCCGCACGGGCTTAAGCTGCGCCATCCGCTTATAAAACTCCGTGTTGGTCAGAATTTTGAGCCGCTTCCTCAACGCCTCTATGCGTCCTAAATTGCTGAGGTTTTCCTGGTGCTGCAGGCTGTCTTTGGGCGGGTCTTTGACCAGTACGGCTAGGTTGTACTCCACTTTCGATTTTCCCAAATCAAAGCTGCTGTCCATCCTCAGGTTCGTTATGTCAAGGTCGGACATTTTTTCGTTTATGTCCTTAAACCGCCTTTCAACAAAAATCTGCAACCGCTCGATAAGCGCGGCGACAAAACGGTTTTCATAAATACCGAGCTCTTCCTCGTTTTCGATTGTCAAAACGCGCTTGGGGCGTATGTCCCCGTTTTCCTCGACGTTGGCGATGTTTTTGGTGTTCGCCGCAAGGTGCCTCACCGTGCGGGAATTGATTTTTTTTGCCTTTTCGACGTCGACGATATATTCCTGGTCCGTGATAAAGCTTTTGGGCTGCCTGACGATTTTTTCGACATGAAAAAGGCCGGACTCGATTTCGTCAATCCACTTTGCGTCCAGCGTTATCGATTCCGAAACGATTTTGTGCGCTATGCTGTTTTTCCCCCCAATCAGCGCCGCGCGGATTTTTTCCAGCGCCTCGGGCGGGTTTAGTATGGAAACGAATTCCTTGACTACGTCGTTCATGGCCTTATTTGTCCTTCACTCCCGGTTAGGCGAATTTATCAATTAATAATCTTATTTTCCCGAAATCTTTTACTAAAGCGCCTGAACATCAACTAAAATCTGAAATTCAATCGCTTAATTAAACCCGACGGTATCCGATTTCAAGCTTTAACCGTTTTATACAAACCGCTTTGTTAAAACTCACCCTAAATTCCCGCTTCCCCTAAACTTTGCTTTAAATTTTTTGAGAAAATAATCCGTGACTTAACTTATTAGTTCTCGCAGTCTTGTCGCCCCGGAATAAATCCCTCCGCATTCGTTAAACACAAACCTAAATATTTCTTTGCAATTGCGCTATATATTCGATGCAAAGCTTCATCGCGCCCTTGCCGAATTTTTTGTCCAAAAAGCCCGCCAGCTCCTTCAGTTCCTCGGTGAGGAAGGGCAGATTGAGCGAGGTGAATTTGCGCAGAATTTTGCTTTTTACCATAAAGTCGACGGCCTCGGTTTCGCTGCCGCCGCACGCGACGTAAGCGGGCACAAAAAGCTTTATTTGCTTCAGAATACGGTTACCGAAGCTGATTTTAAAGTTCTTTTGCACAAACTGGTCGAGCTCGGAAATAAGCGCCATGCTCTCGGGTTTTATCGGGGTTTCCGTTTGCGCCTTGTCGAAAAGCGCCTCCAGATAAGCCGCCGAAACCGTCTGCGTCTGTGTCGTTTCGGCGTCGAAATAGCTCGCCTTTTGGTTAAGCTCGAGCGCCACCGCCCTGTCATAAACCTTGTCGGTTATGGTAAAGGTGCTGTCGTCGTTGTTCGCGGTGCCCACAAACCACACGTTTTGCGGCACCAGCAGCTTGCCGTACACTATATTTTTTGGGTCCGACGGCAGCGAGCTCGGTATGAGGTCGATTTTCCATTCCGCCACGTCGGGCATTTCCATAATGGACAAAAAATCCGCGAAATAATATTCTATACGCGCAAGGTTCATTTCGTCCAAAACGATAAAGTTCGGGTCCTCGCGCAGCGTCGTTTCGTAAAGGCAGCTCAAAAAATCGGTTTCGTTAAATTTTTTGGTAAACTCGTTGAAATAGCCTATCAGCTCCGAACGGTCCCGCCACGAGGGCTGCACCGAGCAAATCGCGGCGTTATTGTTGAAAAATTTCGCCATGGCGTAGGGCAGGCTGGTTTTGCCCGTACCCGATA
>DAITPX010000058.1:0-8273 GCA_036833365.1 Clostridia bacterium
GCTATGACTATCTGCCAGCAGCCCGAAATCCTGATTTTGGACGAGCCAACGACGTACCTTGACATCAGCTTTCAAGTCGAAGTGCTCGAGTTAATCCGTTTACTCAACAGACAGCTCGGCATCACCATAATAATGGTTTTGCACGACATAAACATGGCGGCGCGCTACTCGGATACGCTCTGCGCCATAAAAAACTGCAATATTTGTGCGAGAGGCTGCCCGCGCGAAATTATCACCGAGGAAAACCTGCAGCAGATTTTTGAGATACAAGCGGTGGTGTTTGAGGATAACTCCAACAACTGTCCCCATTTCATTCCGCTTAAAACTACTTTTCATAATAAAGGAGGAAAAGATGAAAAAATTAACGGCAGCGCTGTTGTGCGCGACAATGTTGTTTAGCTTGGGCTTGTTTGCGGCGTGCGGAGGAAATACCGACCCCGACGCGCAGGCCCCCTATACAAAGGAAGGGCTTAAGGAGCATTTCTTAAAATTAGCCGACGAAGTAATAATAAGCGGCGACGACGTCACTTTTGAGGACGCGAACGGCGAAAGCGTGACAATAAAGAAAAATCCGCAAAAGGTTTACAATCTTTACGCCAGCTTTACGGCGCTTTGGTATGAGGCGGGCGGTAAGGCCGCCGGCGTTATCGGCGGGGATTCGTCCGCCGCGACTTATTTGGAATACATAGGGCGCGATATAACTCAGGATGACGGGGTAGCGGTGCTGGCGACCACGTCGTCCGGCAAAAAATGGGACACCGAAGCTATTGTTTCGGGCAAGCCTGACCTTATTGTCTGCTCCACCGCCATGAACGGCTTTTCCACGGTAAGCGGGCCGGCGTCGGCGGCGGGGATACCCGTCATTGCCGTCGGTTACGACACTTTCCAGGATTATTTAAAATGGTTTAAGGTGTTTTGCAATCTGACGGGGGAAACTTCGCTTTGGGAGAGCGTAGCTCTCAAAGCGTTAGACGAAGTCACGGAGGTTTTGATGGAAATTCCCCTCGAAAATAATCCCACTATGTTTTGCATGTTCTCCTCGGCTACGGAGCTTCAGGCAAACCTTTCCACTACGGTTGTCGGCGAAATGGCAAAAATGATGAGGGCGACGAACATCGCCGACAATTGGTACAACGCTACGGGCGCGCTGAGGCTTCCGATAAACCTCGAAACCGTTTTTGCGCGGCAGCCCGACCTTATTATGTACAATGCCACGGCGAAACCGAGGAAATCATGGCGCTTGTCGGAGCCACCTACGGGGGAAATGCCGTCTGGCAGGCGCTCAACGCGGTGAACGAAGATAAGGTTTATTATCTCGAAAAAATCTTTTTCCACAACAAGCCCAACAGAAAATTCGCCAAGGCATACCAGATTATGGCGAAAATTCTCTATCCCGACGTGGAATTTTCTTTCGAAAAAGATGTATAACGTCAGGTTCAAATCGCATCACGACGCGTCCAGGCTGCTTAAAAACAAATTTGACGCAAATCCGGAGAAACAGGAATATTTGGCGGGACTGCTTAGCGGTCCCGCGTTAAGCAAAAGGGCGGTTTATCTGCATGTCCCTTTTTGCAATAAAATCTGCTCGTTTTGCCCGTTCCACCGTACCGACCGGCTCAAGAGGCGGGAGTATGACGAAATCCTTATATCGGAAATAGAGTCTATCCGCGGCTATGAGTATATGAAAGCGCCGATAGACGCGATAAATTTCGGCGGCGGCACGCCGACGGCGCTGTCGCCTCGGCAGATGGGGCGGGTGCTCAGAGCGCTGCGCGACAGCTTCGATATAAAGAAGGGCGCGGAAATAAGCGTCGAAACTTCCATAACAGAATTAACCGACGAAATGACGTCCGTCTTGATAGAGTGCGGAGTCAACCGCCTTTCGGTGGGTGTGCAGACCTTCGACGATAAAGGGCGGAAACTGCTGGGCAGGCGGGGGAGCGGCGCCAAGGCAGCCCAGCGGTTGGCCGATACATTAAAGGCGGGATTACTAACCTGGGTGTGGACTTGATTTACAACTATCCCGGCGAAACGGAAGAAGTTTTGACGAGGGACCTGGAAATTATCAAAAGCCTTGGGCTTGCGGGGGTCAGCTTTTATTCGCTTATGCTGTACGAGAAAACGCCGCTCTTTGTGGCAGTCACCGATGCGGAGCGCGCTGAAATGAACGACTTGGGAAGAGAAAAAATATTTTTCGACATGATTACCGGCGAGCTGGGCAAAGCGGGATACGGGCTTTTTGAGCTGACAAAACTTATCAGGAACGGGCTGGACAGATACGATTACATACGCATCAGGCACACGGGCGGAAGCTGCATAGCCATAGGCCACGGCGCGGGAGGAAATTTGGAAGATTATGTTTATCATAACGGTGCGGGCGCGAAAAAAGTGTCCGAATCGATTCCCATAAGCGCGATGGGGCGGGTTTTGTCGCCCGCTTACCGAGTGATGGACACTTTTGTGAACGACCTTCAAAAAACTTCCGCCGATTTGAGCGACTATTCGGCAAGGCTCGGCGTCAATCTGAACAAAATTTTGGACGAAGTATTAACAAAAATGGAAAACGGAGGTTTGCTCGTCAGGAACGGCGAGACTGTCAAGCTTACTCACAACGGCGTTTTTTGGGGTAATAATATCATTGACGAAATCATAAGCGCAATCATTTCAAACGAAGAATTTGGCGGCTGAAAACTGCTTGAAACAATCGGAGCAAAGCCCTGTAACAGGCGGTTTAAAGTTACAATAGCAGCTTTTCTTGCCTAACCTTTGAGCGGCACAATTCGCTCATTGGTGGTATATTTCTCGTAGGATGTGTGCCGATAAAAACAAATACGCGCAGATTATTTGGAAAGCGTTCATCCTCGACAGCCGCCGTTTCGGGGTTAAAAAATGACGCTTATGAAAGCGGTATTTTTGGCGGAGGCTTTGCCGGTTTATAATATGAAACGAAATAAGACGGTTGTCTTAAGAAATTTTAGAGAAACGGAGTTCTATATTTAAATAATAAATCGGAGTTTTATAGAACTCTATAGCGCTATGGGCAGACGGTTTTGATAAAAATGAATCTAATGGAAATATTGGATTTTTAATAAGTATTTTTTCAGTTTAATAATCAAAGTACAAAGGCTGAATCTAAAAATCGAGTGAACGGCGCGGATAGGGATAGCCGTACCGCAATAATAACAAATAAGGATTTGGATTTGGGGACGCTTGTTTAATCATTTTTTTACATATGTTACACATTCATTTTACTGTTTTTTATTAAAACCTCTTTAAGCGGCTATAAAACAAGGATTGACCGTTAATTCGTTATAATTTACCAATGCCAAAAAGACTATGGAAGCTGACGGAACTATATTTATATTTTTAAGCACAATAATAATTACAAATTAATAATAAGGCATTATAATATATATAAAATATTTTATTTTAAATCAACCCGATAAATATTCGCAATCCGTTTATTTCTATATTACCTGTTACAGTGTAATGAAAAATAGCACGGATTTGTTTGCCGATTGGGAGGTATGATAACGTATGTATTCGCTTTTGCTCCTAATTATTTATATCGCATTTATAAGCTTGGGGCTTCCTGATTCCTTAATGGGCTCCGCATGGCCGGTTATACAAACGGAGCTTGGAATTCCCGTTTCTTTTGCGGGAATAATTACCATGATAATCGCAGGGGGTACGATAGTTTCAAGCTTATTATCTGACAGGCTGACAAAAAAGCTGGGGGCGGGGCTTGTTACGGCTGTCAGCGTTTGCATGACGGCCGCCGCGCTTTTCGGCTTTTCGTTTTCGACCGAGTTTTGGATGCTTTGCGTTTGGTCGGTTCCTTACGGGCTGGGCGCGGGCGCGGTGGACGCGGCGCTGAATAATTATGTCGCTTTGCACTATGCCCCGCGGCATATGAGCTGGCTGCATTGCTTCTGGGGTATAGGCGCGGCGGTCAGCCCGTATATCATGGGTTACGGCTTGACGGGCGGTTTGGGCTGGAACAACGGATACAGAATAGTATTTTATGTGCAGATAGCTTTGACGGCAATTTTATTCGTCAGCCTTCCATTATGGAAAAAGAAAGCGGGCAACGACAGCTTGGAAAAACAGCCGCAAACAAAGGGTTTGGGATTAAAAAACGCGCTGAAAATCAAAGGCGTGATACCTATATTAATTACTTTTTTTGCTTATTGCTCCTTAGAGACGACGGCGGGGCTTTGGGCAAGCAGCTATCTCGTAAAATATCGGGGTATCGACGCCAATACGGCGGCAAAATTCGCATCCCTGTTTTACATAGGAATTACGGGCGGCCGCGCGGTATGCGGATTTGTTTCCGAGAAGCTGGGAGATAAGCGCTTAATACGCATAGGTATAGCCGCTATATTTTTAGGCGTGGCGTTAATAGCAGTCCCCGTTGATTGCAACATTCTGGCTTTAACCGGACTAAGCGTCGTAGGGATAGGCTGCGCCCCCGTCTATCCTTCCATTATCCACGCGACGCCGGACAATTTCGGCAAAGAAAACTCGCAGGCGATTATAGGCATTCAAATGGCGAGCGCATACGTGGGGACGACCTTTATGCCGCCGTTATTCGGATTAATCGCCCAGTATGTTCAAATCGGCTTATATCCGATATACCTGCTTATTTTCGCCGTGCTGATGATTGTAATGTCCGAAAAGCTTAACGGAATCGTTTTACGAAAAAAGATAAAAGCATAAAGATGTCGTTCGGGTCGTGCTCCGTTTATGTAAGAATAGAAGAAAAAATAATATGAATAATTGCGATAATTCCTTTTGTTTTGAAAATTCGAGGCTTTCCTAGGTAAGATTAAGTTGCACACACGAAAACGTATGGAAGCTATATCACGACGATGTAATGGCGAAGGGAGTTGCGGAAACTATATGATTACTTATTTGAGATAAGTAACACAAAATTTCAAGATATCCTCTAATGGCAGTGCAGCAGAAAAAACATTAAAAAACTCAAATGCGGCTTTGTGCATAGAAATACGGCAGAGCGGGTGTCCGTTCTGCCGTCTGTTTATGAAAGTGCCGAACCAGAGTGCACTATTCCCGCTAAAGCGACGGAAAACAAAAAGTAAACAAAAGTGAATTAGCAACGCTTTGATTTCGAGATGCAATTAAGCTTAATTAAAAAAGCAGACCCCGACGGCAGCGTTTTACAACTATTGGGTCTTTGCTTTTACGTAACAGGACACAAAAGCAACACAAAACATGCCTGTTAGCAAATCTCACAGGCATGTTGCAGTTAGACCTTTGCTTTTTTATAAAAAATTGTTAGATTTATTTATAATAGTCCAAACAGGGAGGTTTAAGAATGATTTTGGCAAAAAGTTTTAGAATTGAGAGGACGATTACATTGACGCAAAACTTAAACCTTGTTTTTTTACTTCCCCGCAATTTCAGTTATATAGCGCTCGTGCAGCGCCTGTTTGTCTGCTTGGCTCATATTGCCATTTGGGGAATTGGGCGCTATATAGTGAGAATAAGAAAATGTTATAATTCCCTCGGCAAAACGCGATGCAATTTTTAATTGATCCTTTATGCGTTCAAAGCTTGCCGTGTCAAAAGCGCCCTCGGGAGTGGATAAGCCTCGGCTGGAAAACAACTCACAATTTACAAAAAATCTGACATTTTCGTTCTTTTTTGAAGCCAAATAACAGCTTTGCAAAAATGTCAGCGTTGAAGCAAGCGCTTTTTTGTCAATGCCCGTCGGGCTTATTTTGCCTATGCTGTCTTGGGGGGCAAAAATATCGCCTTTCCTGAAATTGGTTTTGGCAAAAAATCTCTCCCACATGCGCCTTGTGGTGCCGCCGTCTAATATTCTTAAATTTTTTTGGGCAAAAGGCGAAAACAAAAGCGGCATGGTATTGTCTAATTCTGTTAAAGTACCAAGTGTTTTATTAAGCATTACCGCCCATAAATCTTCAAGCATAAGGGGGCTTACAAACATTTCCCACGACCAGTACCAGCCGTAAAATGCGTCTGGATATTTGTTCTTATATAAGTTATACAGTTCGCGTGCAATTAAATTGTCCTTTTCGGCTTTGGATAAATAGTAGCTTTCATCGCGGGATAGCGTCCACCAGTCGTCATCGCTGGCAAGCCCCATAAAGACTTTAAAGCCTTTGTTTTGAGCCGCTTCAAGCAATTTTTCCGTTAAAGAGGAGTTGCTTTTATACTTATTTCCGCCGTAATAGCCGTCTAAGCTGTCGGTGGGGTAGTAGATATTGGCGTCCGCTCCGTAAGAACTACGCTGTATTGCCACAAAACCGTGTCAAAGCCCGCGGCGCTCAAATTGTCAAGGTGGGCTTCAAAATCTTCAACTTCCCACTGTTCGCACATCCACGGCTGAATAAAATCGCCCATAGGACAGATAAGTTTTCCGCTGTAATTTAAAATTTCCCTGTCGTATTTGGCAATTGCAGCTGCGTAGCTTATGCCTATTGTCGCACCCGTTAAAAAGGCAAGAGCAGTTATAATTGAAGCAAAAATAATAAAACCTTTCTTTTTCATAATTGTATTATACCAAGTTTTTTAAGACATGTACCACTAATTTTTGAGTGGCGGCATTTTTTAGAATTGTTTTTGCACAATCCTTAAACTAACAAAACAGGCGTATAACCAAACATTAAAATTTAGACTGTGTTGATTTAAAGCGGCAAAAATAAACTCTAAAAATTTTGCGACAATAGGACGGTGAAAAGGGCGTGTTATGTTCAAACTGCAAAACAGGACTTTTGCAGGTATAATCAAAACAAAAAATAACGGAATGGGAAAAGTGCCTTCGGAACGCTCAAAGCATTGAAAATCGTTAATAACGGCTTTAGGTAAAAAAACGGCAAAACGATGTTTCCGTTCTGCCGTCCGTTTATGAGAATGGGCAACAAAAAGTGCCCTATTCCGCAAAAACAATGGGCAACAAAAAGTAGACAAAATTGTTTAAATCTCCACTAATTAGGAACCAAGCCCACGGCGGACATTTCATTCTGCAACATAAAAAGTTTCGTACTTATTTTGAAAGGTTACAACTCTGCTCATATAAATAATTTGACAAAATGTAATAGGTTACATATAATATATATGCAACCTATTACCTAATTAAGGAGTATGTATAATGAGCATAGAGCAAGAACAGTTTATTTTCGGCAGTATATTGCTGCTTGCCAATAAACTTCAAGTGCTTGGGGATAGTTTTTTGCCCGATATAACTTTAAAGCAATGGTTTTTATTGCTTATGATTTCCAAGCTGTCGGATAAACAAAATAATATCAACAGTATCGCAAAAGCTATGGGCAGCAGCCGGCAAAATACAAAAAAAATGATTGATTTGCTTGAAAGCAAGGGATATGTTTCTGCAAACCAGTCGGTACAGGATTTACGAAACCTGAATGTATTGCTTACGGACAAAACACGGGAATATTTTATTAAATATGAATCATTAGGGAATAAGTTATTAAATGAATTATTTATAGATTTTACAGATACGGATTTGGATACGGCTTTTGGCTTTTTACAAAAGCTGCTAAAAAATGCCGATAGTTTTTCACCGGAGGAAAAATAATATGAATAAATTTTTACAAAAACTATTCAGCCTGCGAACAGGAGTTGTAATAACCGCGCTCTTGCTGCTTGTTACAACCCTTGCAGGCGTCCTTTCATATTCGGGAACAGAGAGTTATACGGCACAAAACCACTACGGCGAAACCATTGAAATGTACGGCTTCGGTATATACTCAAATGATTCGCTGTTTAAGGCTCCTATATTTATAGGTACAGATATAACTATGCTTTTTGTTGCCCTTCCTTTGCTGATATTTTTTTTCATTAAGTATATCAAGCTGCCGTCAACGAAATCCAAGGTTAACCTATTGGCAATGTACGGTCTGATATTATACTATGCTTTGAGTATAGCTTTTGGTATAACATACAACAGCCTGCATTTGGTTTATATATTGTTGGTAGCCTTCTTTATATTTTTCTATTTGCTTTTTAATATGCAACAGGCAAACTGCCCTGGTCACGGCGCGGCGGTTGAATATAAGGTCAATAAAGGCCTGAAACTTTTTCTGGCAATATCGGGCATATCCTTGTTCATCGCATGGCTGCCTGATATAGTTGTGACATGGACAAACGGCGGGACACTTGGCCTTATAGAGGTTTACACTACCGAAATCACCAACGTGCTGGATATGGGTATTATAAGCCCTATGATTTTTGTGTATCAGGTAAAGTGTCACAAAAATCATAGG
>DAITPX010000059.1:0-944 GCA_036833365.1 Clostridia bacterium
AAATAATAAAAATATGAAAAAAACGCGTAAACTTAAAATTGCCGCCATAGTTTCGGCAGCCGTTATCGGCATTTTGGCCCTGACGCTGGCGTTGGGTTTGGTAGGTTTTACTTCCTCTTCCGACTATATAAACCTTGACTTGAAAAAAATCCGCTTTGAAAAATCCACACTGATTGTGACGGACGCCCACGGCAAGGCTATCGACAGGGAGTCGTCGGGGCTCGTCAGACTTTCTGAGCTGAATAATGACACAAAAAACGCATTTTTGGCGGTGGAAGACTCGCGTTTTTATAAACACGGAGGGGTGGACGTTAAAGGCGTTTTGCGCGCGCTGGCAAAAAATATTTCAGCGGGGAAATTTATCGAAGGCGGCTCCACCATAACTCAGCAGCTTATAAAAAACACTCATCTGAGCGGCGAAAAAACTGTGCGGCGCAAGGCCAACGAATTTTTGCTCGCTTGCCAGCTTGAAAAAACCTTGTCGAAAGACGAGATTTTCGAGGCATACCTCAACACCGCGTATTTCGGAAATAACTGCTACGGAATCGCCGCCGCGAGCGGCTTTTATTTCGGAAAAAGCGCGGATAAGCTGACCCTTTCGGAAAGCGCGACGCTGGCGGGAATGCTCAGGTCGCCGAATATTTACGCGCCCAATAAAAATATAGAAAAAGCAAAGGAAAGGCGCGATATTGCACTAAACTGCATGCTGAAAAACGGCTTTATCGACGAGGCGGCGGCGGAAAAAGCCAGAACCCAAAAATTAAGCGTCGCCGAGCATTCGCCGAATATTTACGTCAAATCGGCTATTTTGGAGGCATGCGGCATACTTGGCGTTACCGAAGCGCAGCTCAGCCGCGGGTATAAAATAGAAACATATTTCGACGCGGAAACGGCGAAAAACCTTGAAAAAGCGCTGAGGAGCGACAACTCCGAATACGGCTTCG
>DAITPX010000059.1:954-4417 GCA_036833365.1 Clostridia bacterium
GCCTGTCTTTTGACGGCAAAAATGCTCTCGACGATTCCCGCAGAAACTGGCCTTCGTCATAGACAACGCAACAAACGGCATAAGCGCGATTGCGGGAAACGTCGAGAGCATTTTTGCCGTCAAAAGACAGGCCGGCTCCTTGTTGAAACCCCTTGCGGTTTACGCTCCGGCCATCGAAATAGACGCGGTAACGGTCGCCACGCCCGTTCTGGACGAGGAAATAGCTTTCGGCGCCTACAAGCCTCAAAATTTCGGCGGAAATTTTGCGGGCTGGACGACTGTTTCGGACGCGTTGGCGCAAAGCCTGAACATCCCCGCCATAAAAACGCTTAATATGATTGGCGTGGGCACGGCGCGCAGATATCTCGCTGCAAACGGAATCGCCCTGAGCGGCGGCGACGATAATCTCACGTTGGCTTTGGGCACCGTGACAGAGGGGGTCACTCCGACGGCACTTGCGGACGGGTACGCCACGCTCGCAAACGGCGGAGAATACCGTAAAAGCGGAACGGTCAAGGCGATTTGGCTGAACGGCACAAAAATTTATCAGCATGACACAGAAAAAACGAAGGTTTTTTCGCCCGAAACTGCGTACCTTACCACTTATATGCTTAAAAAAACCGCGAAAAGCGGCACTTCAAAAGCTCTAAAAGATGTCGGATTCGACGTCGCGGCGAAAACGGGCACGGTGGGAGGCAAAGGAAACAGCGATTTGTATATGTGCGGGTATACCTCTGAGCAGACTTTTTTTGTGTGGATTGGAGACAAGGAGTCAAGGCTTGACTCCTCGCTTTCATCGGGCAAAGTCTGCGGAAATATCTGCTTAAATTACCTGTCGAATCTGAAAAAAAGGCCCGAAAACTTTGGCAGGCCCGCGGGAATAGTTTCGGTAGCTTTGGACAAAGAGGCTTTGGAAAACAAACATATTCTAAAACAAGCTCACTATTTAAGCGCGGATATTTTAATAGTGCCCATGAAAAAGACGGATAGGATTGCGTATTAGATTTGTAATATTTTTAATAAATTTAGAATACTTTTATGTGAGATTTTATAATTCTATGTGTGTAATAGTATTATAAATTGATATACTATGCCTGGCACAGTATATCAATTTCTCATTTCGAAGAACTGACAGCTTAGGTTTTTATATCAATCAAATAAAATTCATCGGCAGAAAAATTTTTAAATTTGAACCGTTTCGACAGATTGCAAAGCTTCTTCGATAAGCTCGTCCACGTCGAGCGCGCTTTCTTCTTTTTCAACCGCTGGGAGTCTGGGCTTTGTGACGGGATTTTTGGGCAAAAATACGGTGCAGCAATCTTCATAAGGCAAAATCGAAGTATTGAAAGTGCCGATTTTTTTTGCGGCTTCGATTATTTCGTCCTTGTCGAAACCGATTAGCGGGCGGAATACGGGCAGGGTCACCACCGAATTTGTGCTGGTCAGGCTTTCGAGGGTTTGGCTGGCGACCTGCCCCAAGCTTTCGCCCGTTATTATGGCGCCGATTTTTTTTTCAAGCGCGATTTTTTCGGCGATTCGCATCATAAAACGGCGTAGCAAAGCTATCATATAGTCTTCGCGGCATTTTTCGTGAATTTCGGTTTGGATTTTTGTCACTGAAACTATGTCGACGGTCAGGTGGGCGCAATAGTTTTTCAGCTGCGCCGCCAAAGTCAGGACTTTTTCCTTAGCGAGGTCGCTTGTGAACGGATAACTGTGAAAATGAAGCGCTCTCAGGCTCATCCCACGCTTTGCCATCATGTAGCCCGCCACGGGGCTGTCGATGCCGCCCGAAAGAAGCAGCAGTCCCTTGCCTCCCGTGCCTACGGGCATGCCGTTTACGCATTTGAGGACGTCGGAATAAACAAGGGTTTTGCCGTTTTCGCGGATATCGACGAAGATAGTAAAATCGGGACTGTGAATATCAACTTTAAGGGCGTTGAACTTTGACAAAATTTTTCCGCCGAGCATTGCCGAAAGCTCCATCGAATGAACGGGAAAAGTTTTGTCGGCGCGGTTTGTGGAGATTTTGAAAGTGCCGCCGCTTTTGACGAATTTTAACGCGGCGGCAAAAATTTCGTCCGGCTTGGAATCCACCTCTTCGGCAAGGCTCAAGGAATGGAGCCCGAAAATATTTTTGAGTTTTTCAACCAATTCGGAGGATTTTGCCGCGTCGAAATTCCGCACAAGATAGCGGGCGGAAGTTTTTTCGAGAGCATAACCGTAGCCTTTCAACGCCTCCTTTATATTGCTGAAAAGCATATTTTCAAAAAAGCTTCTGTTTGAGCCTTTGAGATGTATTTCGGAATAACGAAGAACTATTACTTGCATTTTTACCTTCTTTTTCGGATTATATGTTTTAATTGTATTTTATATTTGCTTAAAACAACGGTTTTAAGCTGCTCTAATAATATTCGACTTACCGCTTTATGCGGCCTTTTGGCTACGGACCAAACGGTTTAAAATTTTAATCCGATATGTTGCTTCCTGTTTTAATCTAACGGCGGTAAATATGCTGATTTCATGTGCTGTAGACCGCTCAATTTAGCTTCCTTAAATATTCGACGGAGCGGATAAGGTTTAGCGCCAAGGCTTCAATCTCGGGCACTGTGTTGTAGCGCGAAAAGCTAAGGCGCACCACTCCTTCGATGTAGTGTTTGCCGAGGCCCGCTGCAAGCATGACGCGGTTGCGCTTGTTTTTGGAACTGCATGCCGAGCCCAAACCGACGACGATACCGTCCTGCTCCAGAATATTGGACAAGACCTGCGATTTTATTCCGCCAAACGCCGCGCACAAAATGGCGGACGAACCTTCGGCAAGTATTTTGCAGTCGCCGATAACGTCGAAGGCGTTTTTTAAAATCTGCCTGTAGCGCGCAAAATTCTGATTATTTTGCGTTACTGAAAATACCGCTTTTTCCAGCGCATAACTCATAGCTACGATGCCGCCCACGTTTTCGGTGCCGGAGCGCAGACCGTTCTCCTGTCCGCCGCCTATATGGAAAGGCTTGAGCGTAACGCCCTTTTTAACATACAGCGCGCCGATGCCTTTTGGGGCGTGGAATTTGTGCCCCGACAAAGCGTACATGTCGACGCCGAGCTCGTTTACGTTGAGCGGAATTTTACCCGCGGCCTGGGTGCCGTCGGAAAAAAATAAGACGCAGGGGTTTTTGGCTTTTACGGTTTTTACAAGGCTTTTTATGTCGTTTACGGCGCCAGTTTCGTTGTTGACGTGCATAACGGCGACAAGAACGGTTTTGCCGTCGACTTTTTCCGACAAATCCTTTTCATCGACGCTTCCGTCGGATTTTGCCGCGGCGAACCGTACCTCGCAGCCTTTGTTTTTCATAGATACGGCGCTGTTGTAGACCGCGGAATGCTCCGTTTCGGTTGTGACGATATTGCAGCCGTTGTGGAAAGAAACGCCGAAAATCGCCATATTAGCGCTCTCGGTGCCTCCGGA
>DAITPX010000059.1:4427-8117 GCA_036833365.1 Clostridia bacterium
TATCAAACCGTTGGAGTCAAGCCCCAGAGCGTCGCCTATGCGTTTGCGCGCCGAGGCGATGTCTTTGGCAACCTCGGCGGAAAAACGGTTGAGCGAGGACGGATTAAAATATTTTTCCGTTTGGTACTCGATGAATTTTTCTAAAATTTCGGGGTCGGCCTTTGTGGTCGCCGCATTATCAAAATATAACATAGTTTTTATATATTTGGCTCTCTTTTTTAAGACAAAACTTGCGATTTGCCGCTTTCATTTTAAGCTTGTTTTTCTTGCGAGCCGCTCTCTTTTTTTGAAGGCGGCACGATTTTTTCTCGTTTCAGGCTTGGAACGGATTTCATCAACCCAAAGTGCTTAGAATAATCCGAGAACCAGATTTTTAATCTGAACGATTATATACGGATTTTTAGCGCGACGGCGGCTTTTGCGTAATTGAGCAAATTATTTGCCATTAGTTGTTAGTTTCGCGTAGCGGGTTAAATTTTGAACTGCGAAAGCAAAGCCTTATGGTCTCGCCTAAAAGTCCGCCGCGCATGAAACATTGGCCAAGGGCGCAACGATATAGGTCATACCGTTTTTCAGGCTTTCATGCGTCATCCGGTTTAATTAGCAACTATACGGCGTTTTTCGCAAACGTTTGCCGCAAAGATTCCTTTCATCGAATTGCCGGCACTTTTCATTCGGAATTTTTGCCTTCACAACAAAATTTGCTATTTCAATTTGAGGATTGTGACGCCCGCCTCGCCTTCGCCGTACACGCCCAAACGGAATTCGGCAACATTTAGATGGTTGCGGAAATGGTCGTGCAGCCCTTGCCGGAGCTTGCCCGTTCCAACGCCGTGGACGATTTTTATCTCCGAAAGCCCGTTGAGGATTGCCTCGTCGATAAATTTGTCCGTTTCGACAATCGCTTCCCCTACCGTCATTCCCAAAAGATTGATTTCCGTACGCGCGGCGAGTTTTCTAAGCGGAGTGGAAACACTGCTGATTTTTTTCTCTTTGGGGCGGGTATCGACGAATCGATATAATTCGTCCAGCGTGACGATGGTCGTTATGCTGCCGCATTTTATGCGCGCCTTGCCGCCCTTTTCAACGGCGATTACGGAGGCGACGGAATTTAGCTTCGGGACGTATACGGAATCGCCCTTTTCGAGAGTCGACGGGTCGACCTTGTCGCCCGTGAATATGTCCTGCGGCTTGGTTACGTCGTCGGAATAAGTTTTTTCCTTGAGCTTTTTGGCCAGCGCGCGCCCTTCGAAAAGGCTTTTTTCGTCAAGGCCGGCGCGGTCGACTATTTCTTTGAGCCGGTCCAAAATTTCCTTGGACTGGGCCTGAGCGTCGGAAATAATTTGTTTAGCCTGAATTTTGGAGTTACGCAAAAGTTTTTCACGCTCTTCCTGCAAAATTTTGTTTTGTTCCTTGGCTTTTGCTAATTCTTCTTGTATAAGGCGCTTCTCGCTTTCCACCTCTTCTTTTTTGCCCAAAAATTCGTGTCTTATGCGTTCGGCGTTTTGCAAAACGTTTTCAAACGAGATTTTTTCGCCCGTAAGTCTGCCGCGCGCGATTTCGATTACGCGCTTGTCAAGCCCCAGGCGGGTGGCTATTTCGATTGCGTTGGAGCTGCCCGGTACGCCCATAATAAGTCTGTAGGTGGGCTCGAAAGTGTCGGGGTTGAATTCCATAGACGCGTTTTCAACGCCCTCGGTGACGAGGGAATACTCTTTAAGCAAGCTGTAATGCGTAGTCAACACGGCTCGGGCGCCGCTTTGGCGCAAAAATTCGGTAACGGCAAGCGCTAAGGCCGCCCCTTCGTTTGGTTCGGTGCCCGCGCATAATTCGTCCAAAAGCACCAACGTATCGGAATTGACTTTGGACAAAACGGCGGAAATATTTTTTATATGGCTGGAAAAGGTGCTGAGACTTTGCTCGATGCTTTGTTCGTCGCCGATGTCGCAGAAAATTTCCTCGAACAGGGCTACCTCGGTTCCCTCCGAGGCGGGCAGATACATGCCCGTATATGCCATAAGGCAAAACAAGCCTATCGTTTTGAGCGTGACGGTTTTGCCGCCAGTGTTGGGCCCCGTCACCACCACTATGTTAAAATCTTTGCCAAGATAAACCGAAACGGGAACGATCGTGTCCTTAGATAGAAGCGGGTGGCGCCCTTTTTTGATATCGCAGAAGCCCTTTTGGTTGACGGCGGGCTTTGCGGCCCTGATGTCTATCGCGTATCGGGCTTTTGCGAAAGCAACGTCCAAATCGGAAATTATTTCCTGGTTTGTAACCAGCCGTTGGGCTATTTGCGAAACACTTTTTGTAAATTCCTGCAAAATGCGTTCGATTTCCTCTTTTTCGTCGGCGGAAAGCGTTTTGAGCTGGTTGTTTAGGTTGACAATCGCCATGGGCTCGATAAAAAGCGTGGAGCCGCTGGCGGACTGGTCATGGACAAGCCCGTTTACCGCCCCTTTATATTCCTGTTTGACGGGGATAACGTACCTGCCGCCGCGCATTGTGACGATTGCGTCCTGCAAATACGGCGCGAGCTCCTTGGACTTTGTGTAGCCGGCGAGCTTGGCGCGGATTTCGGCGTTGACTTTTTTGATTTCGCGGCGAATCGAGGCAAGCTTTTCGCTCGCCTTGTCGCTCATTTCTTCTTCGGAAACAATTGAAACGTCGATAAGCTCCTCGAGCGTGCGGTCGACGTATATCGCCGCGGCGAGTTCTTTTATCGAGCATTCGGGCAACGCCGAAAAATTAATAAGCGTCGCTTTGGATATCCGTGAAAGCCGCAAAAGGCGCATAACGCGCAGAAGCTCTTTCATCGACAAGGTCGACACCACTCTCGCTTTTTGGGCGGCGTCGGTGATATCGTCGAAGCCGAATTCGGGGATGACCGAATGGTTGACGTATTGAAGCGCCTCGTCGGTCAGCCCAAGCAAAAAGGCTATTTCGTCTATATCGCCCGAGGGCTTTGCGGCAAGCAGTTTTTGCTTTGCCGTAGGGCTTACGGCGAATTGCGCCGCGCGGTTCAGGACGGTTTGGTATTCTAGTTTTTGCAGTGTTTTTTCGTTCATTATCTTAATTTGGCGCCTAATTTTTCCTCCAAAACTTTCAAGCACTTATTTATTTGCGGTTCGATGTCTGCATCTTTGAGCGTTGCCTCGGCATTTCGGAAAATAAGGTTGAGAGCGACGCTTTTTTTGTCCGCGGCGATTTGGCTGCCTTTATATACGTCGAAAACCGAAACGCTTTCGCAAAGCGGGCAGGTGTCTATAATTATATCTGTCAGTTGCTTTGCCATAACGCCGTCGTCCACCACCAGCGCCAAGTCCCTTTCGATTGCGGGGAATTTTGGTATTGCGGCGAATTTTATTTCGGTTTCGCAGTGTTTGAGCGCGGCATCGAAATCTATTTCGGCGGCGCAAACGTCAGCGACGGAAAAGTTTTCGGCGATTTTGGGGTGGATTTGACCGAAATAACCTATCTTTTCGCCGTTAACCGATATATCGGCGGAAATGCCGGGGTGTAATATTTCCTCATTCGAACGCGAAAACTCGGGCTGACTGATGCCCAAAACTGAGAGCAGTTCCTTTATATCTGATTTTAAAGCATAAAAATCGCGGGCGCTTGTAATAAGCGCAAGCTTGTTTTTTTCTTCGGGTAATTTTGTCAGGGCGTCTTCTTCCGACAAATATA
>DAITPX010000060.1:0-757 GCA_036833365.1 Clostridia bacterium
TGTTTATCGACGAAATACACCGCCTCAACCATTCGGTGGAGGAGATTTTGTATCCCGCGATGGAGGATTTCGCGCTGGACTTTATCGTCGGTAAAGGCCCGAGCGCGAGAAGCGTCAGGCTGCCGTTGGCGAAGTTTACCCTTATAGGCGCGACGACGAAAATCGGCATGCTTTCGCAGCCGCTGAGAGACCGTTTTGGGGTGCATGCGAAGCTTGAGCCGTATACCTCGTCGGAGCTGGCGCAAATCATAGACAATTCGGCTAAAAAGCTTTGCATACCTATTCAGTCCGACGCGGCGAACGAGATTTCCAAGCGCTGCAGGGGTACGCCGCGTATCGCCAACAGGCTTTTGAAAAGGGTGCGCGATTACGCCCAGGTGGCCGGGGAGAACGAGATTTCAAAAGAAACCGCAGATTACGGGTTGAGCGCGATGGAAATAGATTTTTTGGGCTTGGATTCGGTTGACAAGTCTTATCTGCTTTCGGCGATAGAAAAGTTCGGCGGCGGACCCGTAGGCATAGACACGATAGCCGCTTCAATAGGCGAGGATTCATCTACGCTTGAGGATGTTTACGAGCCTTACCTTTTACAGCTTGGGTTTTTGACGCGCACTCCCAGAGGACGCGTGATTTTGGCGGCGGCGTACAAGCATTTCGGCAAAGCCTTTGGCGAGAACAAGGCCGAACAAATAAACTTTTTGAATAACGAAGAATAAGAGTTGGTTTGATAGATGAAAACAAAAGATTTATTTGTTCG
>DAITPX010000060.1:767-5780 GCA_036833365.1 Clostridia bacterium
ATTTTTACTACGATTTGCCGCCCGAGCTTATAGCCCAGACACCTGCGGAACCGAGGGACTCCTCGAGGCTTTTGATTTATGACAGGTTGAACAAAAGCAGCGGGCACCGTTATTTTACTGATTTGACGGAGTTTTTGCGCAAGGGCGATTTGCTTGTAATCAACAACACAAAGGTTTTGCCCGCACGTATACGCGGAGTGCGCCCCGACACAAACGGGAAAATAGAACTGCTGCTCCTGAGGCGGGAAGGAATCGACCGCTGGCAGGCGCTGACAAAGCCCGGCAGAAACACTCTGCCCGGCGCCAAAATAACGTTCGGTAGTGGGTTGAACGCTAAAGTAGAGGACATCTTGGAGGACGGAGTGCGTGTCGTCAAATTCGACTGCAATGGCGTATTTGAAGACATTTTGCGCGAAATCGGCGAAATGCCGCTGCCGCCGTATATCAAGCGAAAGCTGGATGACGGCGAGCGTTATAATACCGTTTATTCCAAAGTAGAGGGTTCGGCGGCGGCGCCGACCGCAGGACTGCATTTTACCGAAGGATTGATGAAAAAAATTAAAAACGCGGGCGCCGGGTTTGCGGAAATACTTTTGCACGTGGGTTTAGGCACCTTTCGCCCCGTAAAAGAAGAGGAAATAACCCTCCACAAAATGCACTCCGAACACTACGAAATCGACGAAAAAAATGCCGAAAAAATCAACAGCGCAGTAAGCGAAAGGCGGCGGGTAATAGCCGTCGGAACCACGACCGTGAGGGTTTTGGAAAGCGTCGCGGACGAAAAGGGCTTTGTCAAGCCTTGCCGCGGCGAAACGGAAATATTTATTTACCCGCCCTATAAATTCAAATGCGTGGACGCGCTGGTGACCAATTTTCACCTGCCGGAGAGCACTTTGCTTATGCTGGTGTCTGCTTTTTGTGGAAGGGAGGAAATTTTGAGGGTTTACCGCGAGGCGGTGGAACAAAAATACCGCTTTTTCAGTTTCGGCGACGCGATGCTTTTGTTGTGAAAAAACGCCTCGAAAAAAAAGCTGAGAAGTTTATAAAAGCGTTTTTCTAAAACAAAATGATTGAATTTAGAAAGGTTGTAAAACCTAATATTTCCTTAAATAATTAGCGACAACGTTTTTTGGTGAGAATTAATCTGGTTAAATGCGGACGAGAATAAAGAAAATTACAAACGCCGCGGCAGAATTCGTTTAGCCGCAGCATGACGCGGCAAAAGAGAAGAGTTAGATTTTTAAAATGCATACGATTACGGCTAAGCCACAATAAGACACAGGGACGGGAAATAAAAGAAAAATTAAAATTGTTTATAATCAGAACATACACTTAAAATTAACGGAGAAATATGCCAAAATTCGAATATAAAACGCTGAAAAACGACAAAAATTCTTTCGCGCGCACGGGTGTTTTGAAGACGCCGCACGGCGAAATCTTCACGCCCGCGTTTATGCCCGTAGGTACCGCCGCCACGGTAAAAGCGGTTTTGCCCGGGCAGCTTAAGCAAATCGGCGCGCAGATAATTTTGTCCAACACCTATCACCTATATTTGCGCCCCGGCGCCGACATAGTCGAAAAAGCGGGAGGCTTGCACAAGTTTATGAACTGGGACAAGCCCATTCTTACCGACAGCGGCGGCTTTCAGGTATTTTCTTTGGGAAAATTGAGAAAAATTACCGAGGATGGCGTCACTTTTTCATCACATATAGACGGAAGCAAGCATTTGTTCACGCCCGAGCGCGTAATGGAAATCCAAACGCAGCTCGGTGCGGACATAATGATGGCATTTGACGAATGCACAGATTACGGCGCCGAACACGACTACGCCAAGCACGCCATGGAGCGCACCCTGCGCTGGCTGGAGCGTTGCAAAAAGCAAAAAATCGGCGAAGGACAGATGCTTTTTCCTATCGTGCAGGGAAATATGTTTAAGGATTTGCGGCTCGAGAGCCTGAAACAGACCGCCGAGTACGCCGAGTGCGGCATAGCGGTAGGCGGGCTTTCGGTGGGCGAGCCTGACACGGTTATGTATGAGATGCTCGACGTTATGGCGCCGCATTACCCGACCGATATGCCGCGCTACCTGATGGGAGTTGGTACGCCGGATTATATCCTAGAGGGCGTGGAAAGGGGAATCGATATGTTCGACTGCGTTTTGCCTACGCGTATAGCGCGCACGGGTACCGTGCTGACAAGCCAAGGCAAAGTGGTGGTCCGGAATGCCGAATACAAGGAGGATTTTTCACCTCTCGACCCCGAATGCGACTGCGAGTGCTGCAAGCATTACACAAAGGCCTATCTGCGCCATCTGGTAAACTGCGACGAAATACTCGCGTCCATGCTGTTGAGCATACACAACATCAAATTTTTGCTCGATTTGGCGAAAAATATCCGCAAAGCGATAAATGAAGACCGTTTTGGGCGGTTCAAAAGTGAATTTTACATGAAATATTACAAGACGGGCATATAAAGCGTTGATTTTTTGGCGCGTTTAATTTATAATTAACAAAAAATCCATTTTAGAAGGAGAACAAATAAGTGTCAAATATTTTGAATGTGCTTTTATTTGCGGACGAAACGGCAGGCGGGCTTCCGCCTTGGGTTTCGACCGTGGTAATAGTGGCTATTATCGGTTTGATGATAGTTATGATGATAATCCCGCAGAGACGCAACAAGAAAAAGGCCGAGGAAATGATGAAAGGTCTGCGCGTCGGCTCTAAAATCACCACTATTGGCGGCGTTATAGGCGAGGTTATCGAGCTGGACGAAAACGGCAACTTTACGCTCGTTACGGGCACAGGGGACAACAAGTCTACTATGTGCTTTACCAAGGGGGCTATTTATACCGTAAATTCCGAAACGGCCAAGCCCGTCGAAAGGGCTCAAGCATCCGAAGAAATCGACGAAATCAAATAAACTAATCAATCATAAGAAGGCAAGCCTCCGAATAAATTAAACTATTCGGAGGTTTTTTTATGGGAGTAATTGGGACCAATTCGGCCGAGCGCAAGGATTTTGTGGCGCAAATATTCAGGTGTGCGCTGTATTCGCTGTTTTTCTGCGTGGTTTCGGTGCTTTTGCTGGCGCTTATCGTAAAGTTATTCGAGATAGGCGAAGGTGCGTTGCCGATAATCAATCAGATTTTGAAGTGCATAAGCGTTTTTGTAGGCTGCTTTATGGCGGCGCGGCCCGAAAAGGGATTTTTGAAGGGGATTTTGGGCGGATTTGTGTTTGTGCTGCTTTCGACGGCGCTCTTTAGCATTTTGGGCGGCAAGTTCGCGTGGGGGCAATTTGGCATAGACGTTTTGTGCGCCTTGATTTTGGGCGGCGTAGGAGGAGCGGTCGGCGCGGCAAAGAAATCGAGATAGTTGCCTTTAAACGCTTGAAAAAACGCTTCGCATGTATTATAATATATCCATTAATGCTCGGAGGGAATATTTAGGATGAAACATATTAGAACTGTCGTAAACCCCAAAAATAATGTGATAGGGCAGAATACAGGTTGCGGCGAATGCAGAAGCAGCTGCCAGTCGGCCTGCAAAACAAGTTGTACGGTGGGCAATCAGGTTTGCGAACAAAAAATAAAGATTTACAACAAAGGGCCTAAAAAGTAATTTAACCGGCCTAAAAATAAAATTTTGGTTTTTAAGGGCAGTTAAAGACTGCTCTTTTTATTGGGGGCGTACTATGCATTGGTTTAGCTGTAACGGCGAATATTTTTTGTACGACGTGGAAACGGGTTCGCTGCATATTATTGACAAAATCGCCTACGATTTTTTGCGCGGCGAAACTTCGTCGTACTCTCCCGAAGAAATTTCTGAGGTGCGGCGCGAAATAGAGCTTATGAAAAAACAGGGTGTTTTGGACGCCGAGCCTCCGCGCGCCGAGCCGCCCGTTCCTTCCGGCGAAATCAAGTCGCTTTGCCTGCATCTCAGCCACGACTGCAATTTGCGCTGCAAATATTGTTTTGCGGGGCAGGGCGCCTACCACGGCAAGCGCGTAAATATGCCCATTGAGACCGCTAAGGCGGCGGTAGACTTTTTGATAGAAAAAAGCGGGAACAGGCGCAACCTCGAGATAGACTTTTTCGGGGGCGAGCCTCTCTTGAATTTTCAGGTTTTGAAGCAAGTGGTGGAATACACCGAAGAGCAGGGAAAAATTCACGGAAAAAATTTCAAGCTGACAACTACTACGAACGGGTTGCTCCTGAATAAAGAAATATCCGATTACCTGAATGAAAAAATGGACAACGTCGTAATGAGCCTCGACGGACGCAAATCCGTTCACGACAACGCCCGTCCGACGCCCATTGGCGGTGGCAGTTATGACCTAATCGCGGACAAATTCAAATATTTCCGCTCCGTGAGGGAAAATAAAAGCTACTTTATGCGCGGGACGTTTACCCGCGAGAATCTCGACTTCGGCAAGGACGTTTTGGCGGTAGCCGATATGGGCTTCGACCAGATTTCTATGGAACCCGTCGTTTTGACTGCGGACAGCCCGATGGCCATAACCGAAAAGGACTTGCCCGCTTTGGCGGAGGAATACGAAAAACTGGCGAAAGAATACGTCGCAAGGCGGCTGGACAAACGGACATGGTTTAGCTTTTTCCACTTTGTCGTTGAACTCGAAAACGGGCCGTGCTACAAAAAACGCCTTATGGGTTGCGGCGCGGGGGGGGAGTATCTTGCGGTTACGCCCGACGGCAACATTTACCCATGCCACCAGTTCGCGGGTGAAAAGGAATACCTTTTGGGTAACGTTTTCGACAAAACTCTCGACCAAAAAGTTACAGCTATTTTTGTGGCGTCAAATCTTATGACAAAACCCGATTGTCAAACATGCTGGGCAAAGTACCATTGCAGCGGAGGGTGCTCCGCAAACGCCGTTCATTTCAACGGCGACATAAATAAACCCTATGCCGTTGGCTGCGCCTTGACGAAGAAGCGCCTCGAATGCGCGCTTTACGTTTACGCAAAGGAATCGGCACGCTGAACGGCATTTTTATTT
>DAITPX010000060.1:5790-8104 GCA_036833365.1 Clostridia bacterium
GGCGCGTTAAACCCGCCGAGCGCTTCGGCGAATTTTAGCCTGCAGTAATTATGGGGAAATTCAATTGGCCGGGGTAGCGAGCAATGGCAAATTCCATTCTAGTATTGTTATAGCGTTTATTAGCGTGCGGTGATATTTTTGCAAACGGCGCAATAAGGCTCTTAGGCGAATTCGGCTTATAAAATAAAACTTCATGGGACGTGCAGTGGATAAACAAAGCTAGTAAAATTGATAATAAGTCAAAAAGTTCTACATTTTGAACTTTGTATATATTTTTTATCAATAAAATATTGAAGAAAATTCATATTCTATCTTGACAACGGTATTTAATTGTTGTATTATTATTTTACACGAGCATATGAACAATATTCACAAAGTTATCGTTTTAAACTCGCAATCATTATTTTATAAAATTAATACAAACTAAACAAAAAAGGAGCCGGCATATGAAATTCGGCGAATTGAAAATAGGAATGAAAGACAGAGTATCAAAAACCTTTACCGACGCGGACGTAAAAATGTTCGCGGGGGTGAGTTCCGACGTCAATCCTATTCATATGAGCGACGAGGCCGCGAAAAATTCTATTTTCGGCAGGCGCGTCGTGCACGGTATTTTGGTGCTGGGAGCTGTATCCGCCGTACTGGCAAACAAGCTGCCCGGCGAAGGCACGGTTTATTTGGGACAGGAATGCAGGTTTGTCGCGCCCGTTTTTATCGGAAACGACGTTACCGCCGAAGCGGAAGTCATAGAACTCTGCGAAGATAATCAGATTGTCAAATTGGCTACCAACTGCTATAATCAAGAGGGAAAACTGGTTTTGACGGGCGTGGCGACCGTTAAGGTGCCGCTCTAAAATAACTTTGAAAATACGCTTGGCGCTCGAAGGGCAAAAAATTTTTGCCTTTTGCGAGATAAAGTCGGGCAGGCGGCTCATACTTTTTATAATGAGTGCGCCTTGGGGCGGCGCGCCCCTGCCTTTTCTGGCGTCTGTAGACACATCGAAAATGTCGGAAGTTCCCCATGTCTGCACGAGGAGCCTCGAATGATTAAATACGACCAAAAATGCGCTTGTTCCGGTCGGGCGTGTTTGGCAAGAATAGCCGCGGCTTGTTTTTGTGCGGCCGCCGTTACTCTCGATATAATTCTAAAGAGAGCAAAATCTAAAAAAGATGGAGGATTTTTATGGAAAAGGTTTATTTGGTAAACGGAGTAAGGAGCGCCATAGGTACTTTTATGGGCAGCCTGAAGAACACCAAAGCCTCCGAGCTGGGTGCAGCCTTAGTGAAAGAACTTCTTATAAGGTCGAAAGTCAGTCCCGAGGACATCGATGAGGTAATCGTGGGCAACGTTCTATCCGCCGGCTTAGGGCAAGGCCTGGCGCGGCAGATTGAAGTCAAAGCGGGTATACCTATTGAAAAAACCGCTTACAGCCTGAATATGGTTTGCGGAAGCGGCATGAAGGCCGTAATTAACGCCGCCACTTCGGTCGAAAGCGACGGGCTTATTGTCGCGGGCGGAGTGGAAATTATGAGCACCGCGCCGTATCTGGTGCCTTACAAAGCAAGGCAGGGCATTAAGATGGGTGAGCAGATTTTGACCGACCACATGATTTACGATTCGCTTACCGACGCATTTAACAATATCCATATGGGCGTTACCGCCGAAAACGTAGCTAAAAAATATTCGATAACCAGAGAAGAGCAGGACTCTTTCGCGCTTAGTTCTCAAAAGAAAGCCATCGCCGCGGTTGACGGCGGTGAATTTGACGAGGAAATTTTGCCGATAGAAGTTGCAGACGGCAAAAAGACTTATACCTTCGCAAGGGACGAACACCCCAACCGTATTTCCGATGAGGAAAAGCTGGCGAAGCTGCGCCCCGCGTTTATCCCCAACGGCACCGTTACGGCGGGCAACGCGTCGGGAATCAACGACGGCGGCTCGTTCGTGCTTGTCGCGGGCGAGGAAGCGGTCAAAAAATACAAGCTCAAACCGTTTGCGGAACTTATTTCATGGGGGCAAGGCGGCGTAGACCCCGCTTATATGGGATTGGGACCCGTTCCCGCTATCCGCAAAGCATTAAAAAAAGCGGGGCTTAAATTGTCCGACATGGATTACATCGAGCTTAACGAAGCGTTTGCGGCCCAGTCGCTGGGAGTGCTGCACGAACTTAGCGCCGAGCACGGCATGACGCAGGAACAAATCCTTGCCAAATGCAACGTCAACGGCGGGGCTATAGCGTTGGGCCACCCCGTGGGCGCGAGCGGCAACAGGATAATCGTTACGCTCATGCACATCCTCAAAAAGAGAAAGGCT
>DAITPX010000061.1:0-7947 GCA_036833365.1 Clostridia bacterium
TTCGGCGGTTTTTTCGCTGCTTTCTTTCGTTTTGTTCATAAAATAAGTCCTTTTTATTGAAATAATTATGCTGCGGGGATTATGGCCATAACTTTCGCCGATTTTCGTGCAGTCAAAAGCCATGTAATTACGCTTTTATCAAATTTCATCCGTACCTCTCCGTACCAAAATTGCTTGCATATATTCGCTGTTGTTATGCGTTTTCAAAACAAGCTGTTTTTCGCCCTCGCTGCACCCGATGAGGATTTTGATTTCGCTGTCCCTTTTGAGTAAATCCACCGTGCAGACGACGGCGTCCGCAGCGCCCCCTGCCGTGCCCTTCCAAACATCAATCCCGCCGCCGTCCATGGAGGTTGTGTTTTCAAGATAACCGTAATCGACGGGGTATATCAAGTTGGGATATTTCGGGTGACGGCTGCCCTTGGGGCGGTCGATGATTATTTTCGACTCGAAAATCAGTTTGTCGAGAGCATTCCAAAAATCGGTTCGGTTGTCCATTTACTCGTTTTCCTCCTGTTCAGGTAAAAATCTCCGGGCAGCGCTTGTATTGCAGACGTTTGCTTCAGAGGCAACTGTGTTTGAAAAACTCAAACGGCGTTAAGGGTGCGAAAATTGTCGGTTTTTTAAGGTTTTGCAGCATAATTACCGCCTATTACTTTAACATAAAGGCGGAGCAAAGTAAATGGGTAAAATTTTTTTAGGCAAGGCTTGGAGAAAATTTCCATGCTTTTTCGGAGTATAAAAAAATGGGTTTTGAAGAAAAATGACAACCAGTTCGAGCGGCGGGAACATGCTTTGTTGCGTCGCGGGAATTTTTTTAATCGGCGTGCTGAAAAACAGTTACGCCAAAATCCAGACAGATTTAAAATAAAAAGAAGTCGAAGTTCGACAAATAATTCGTAAAATTGTTTGGCGGTGGGAAACGGTACGTTATTAATTTTTTACAAATTAAATCTGACGCGCGGGAAAAAAATGTAAAGCGATTTTCATGCGAAAAAACCTCGGCAGCTATTGACTTTTATTTGGCGGGCATTATAATGGAATTAATGGGATGGCGGGCAAAACATTTTGCGGCGGCCAACATAAATATATTATTAGAGAGGACAAAGATAAACAGAAATGGAGAAGGTCAGACTGGGTATTAACGGATTTGGCAGAATCGGGCGGCTAATCTTGCGCTGCTGCGCAGGGCGCGACGACGTCGAGGTCGTGGCAATCAGCGCGCGCTCCTTCACGGATATGTCGTATATGTGCTACATATTTAAGTACGACACCGTGCACGGGCGTTTTAAGGGCGAGGTCGAGCCGTGCGAAGGCGGAATTTTGGTGAACGGCAAAAAAATCACGGTGGTTAACGACACCGACCCGCTAGTCATCAACTGGGGCAAATACGGCGTTGACGTGGTGATGGAGGCGACGGGCGCTTACACCACCATAGGAAAATGCAGGCCGCACCTGGACGCCGGAGCGAAAAAGGTTTTGATAACCGCGGCGTCCGCGGACGCACCGATTTTTGTAATGGGCGTCAACCATGACTCTTATGAGCCCTCGATGAATATCGTTTCCAACGCTAGCTGCACGACAAACTGTCTGGCGCCGCTGGCAAAGGTCGTCAATGACACTTTCGGCATCGAATCGGGGCTTATGACCACGGTGCACTCGGTCACCGCCACGCAAAAGACCGTGGACGGCAGCAGCAAAAAGGACTGGCGCGACGGAAGGGCCGCGTCGGGAAACATTATCCCAAGCAGCACGGGCGCGGCTAAAGCCGTGGGGCGCGTTATACCCGAGCTTAACGGCAAGCTTACGGGAATGTCGCTGCGCGTGCCCGTTTTGAACGTTTCTATCGTCGACCTTACGGTCAATTTGAAAAAAAGCACGAGCTACTCCGAAATAAAAGACGTAATCAAAAAAGCCTCGGAAACTTACATGAAAGGAATTATCGAATACAGCGAAGATTTGCTGGTGTCGTCGGACCTTATCGGCGACCTCAATTCGTGCATTTTCGATTCGAGGGCGGGAATACCGCTGACGGACAAGTTTTTCAAGCTGTTCGCCTGGTACGACAACGAAATAGGCTACTCCAGCAAAGCCGTGGATTTGGCCGTGCATATAATGAAATAGCCGCGTGATTTGAGACGGAACACAGCGCGGGAAATCGGATTGGAGAAGGGTGCGGTGTTGAAATCCGGTGACACTTTGATTTTTCAGCCTTATAGTTTTGACGAATTAACCCTCCTTTTATTTGTATTTATTATACCAAATAAAAAGCGGCCGCGCAATATTTTTGGACAACCATAATGTTTTGGACGGATTACGATTGGTTGTTAAATAAAAAACACGGGCAAGCCCGCGACTTTATTTTTACTTTGTAAATCAAGCTACGTCTGAAATTAAAAGGAGTTTAATCTACTAAAATATAATTTTTGCCGAGCAGTTTCATGCAAAGAAAAAAATCTTTTGAGGAAAGCACTACCGTGGCGGTGTTGTCGCAGGGGTGAAAGCGCACGACGGGCGACGCTTCGAGTTTTTTGTCTATCAAAAGTCCGACGCCCGCCGAGGCGGGGTGCAAAAAGCAAAAGGGCGACACATTGCCGCGCACGACGCCCAGCGTTTCCAACATTTTTTCCGCCGCGCCGAACTCGAACTTGTCGGCGCCCACGTAACGCGCGAGCCCGCGCATGTCAGCCCGTTTGTCGTTTGGCAGCACCGCCATAAAAAACCTTTCGCTCTTTTTGTCCTTTACAAAAAGGCTTTTGCAGCCCAGAGCGTCAGGGATATGGATAATTTTGTTGCTGTCCGCAACCGATACGGTCGCGGGATGGTAATGCACGTCGAATTTGATTTTATTTTCGTTTAAAAAGTCGAACACCGCTTGCTTGTCCATGCCTAAATAATACGCCCCGCCGCCGGGCCCTGTCAAGGAAGCGCGCCCGTTTAAGGCGGAAAAAAGAAAAAACGGCGGAGGTTTTCCGCCGAACCCGCCGTTTTTTACCTTTTTGCCTATTTAAAAAAATCAGCCATAACGGTAAAAATACATCATAATGCCGTCGAAAATGGCGTCGACAAGCTTTTGCCTGTATTCGTCGGTCTGCAAAAGCACTTCCTCCTCTTTGTTGGACAAAAAACCGCATTCGACTATCACGGCGGGGCTGACCGTCTCGCGGCAGATGTAAAAGTCCCCCGACAGGGCCGAATATTTTTTCTCCGTCACGCCGTTGAGCGCCAGCTGTATACATTCCGCCAGACGCTGCCCCGATTCGTCGCCGCTTTGGTAAAACGCCTGCGCGCCGCGCCGCGAGGAGGAGCGGAATTTGTTCATGTGAATGGACACGACCAAAATAGGCTTCGCCTCATTGATGATTTCCTTGCGCCTCTTCATATCGCGCATCTTGAAACCTTTGGTCGCGAACCCGTAAAGCCCTCCCTTGTCGGTGCGCGTCATGACGACGCCGAAACCCGCGGCCTCGAATTTTTCGGCGAGCGCCGCCGAATAAAGCAAGTTGAGGTCGCTTTCCTTAACCCCGCTGCTGCCCATGCCCCCGCCGTCCACCCCGCCGTGCCCCGCGTCGATAACTACCACATACTCGGAGGTGCGCGGCATGTTCGTCTTGCGCGCCTCTATCATCAAGGCGGCGGTCACGACGAAAAACAATATCAATACCATGATGAGCGCGATTATACGCCAATATCTCGCGACAAAAATTACCGTTTTCTTCCCCAATTTGCAAAAATTCTCCATTTTTCGCACGTTTTTATATGCAAAGTTCAGCGAGTTGTACACTTTTCCACAAAGTTATCCACATAAACATTTGTTCTTGTGGACAACGTGTTTCATATAAAAACGTGAAACTATTTTATCTCAAAACAACGCGCCTGCTACCACTAAATCTATGCGTTTTATGCCGCGCTTAGCACAACCAAAAATTTTAAACCGCTTAAAATTCAAGCTTATTAAAGCTAAGCGGGAAAATTTTTCCTTGGACGGAAGCGCCGGTTTTGGTAATAGTATGCGTTTTTAATATTGTTTTTTGAGCGGCCCTTAAAAAATAATAAAAGTAAAGCGCCAAGGTTTGGCGCTTTACCACTAATAGGGAGGAACAATGGATTAAATCTTTTAGGAGGAAAAAATCCTTGTCAGCTGATCTGAATTTTTTTGCCGGATTCCGGCTTTTCTTTCTTGGGCACGTCGATGTGCAGGGTGCCGTTTTCATATTTGGCGTTTATGCCTTCGTCGGATACGTCCCCGAGATAAAAGCTTCTCGAGCAGCTCCCAGACCTTCTTTCGCGGAAAATATAGCCCTTGTCGTTTTCTTCCTTCTCCTCGGTTTTATTTGCGCAAACGGTCAGATAGCCGTTTTCAAGCGAAATGTCGATGTCGTCCTTGTTGAACCCGGGCATATCGATTGCGAACAAATAATTTTTGTCCGTTTCGCTGATGTCGGTTTTCATGCTGTTGCCGTAGCTGACGGGCTGCAGCATCCTGTCAAACATGTCGAATACGTCAAACGGGTCTCTCTTTGCTAAATACTTCATAATATCATCTCCTAATCAAAATTTTTCGTTTTTAGCAATCAGCTTTTATTTGTGTTAGCACTCTCTATTCCCGATTGCTAACTTTATTATAACACCGTTATTATGATTGTCAAGCGTTTTTATTAAATTTTGCAAAAGATTTTTAAGTTTTTTTTCGCAGGCAAACTTCGGGGAAAAGCATCACGCCCTATCCGTAAAACGGCCGACGTCGGTGTTGTCTTTTTTGCGGTTGGCGAGCTCGGGAATGGGGTGCGGCGACTGCTCGTAACGGTAGTCCTTGCCGTTTTCGTCTATATATTTGCATATTACGGCGTGGCTGGCCACGTTGGAGACGTCGCTGTTGAGCATCTCCTGGTACTTGTAAAATTCCGCCTCGGGCTCCAGCGCGTTTATGCTGACGTAATCTTCGTTTTTGGCGGTAACATTGATTATGCCGCGCATGGCTTTGCGCACATATTCGACGTTGCTTGTGAATTTGAGAAGCTCCGGAAACTCGCCCTTGGGCAAAACCTGCTGCCACTCCTTTTTGTCGAATTTGTTCAAAAGGCGCACCGCCTCGGCAAGGTGGCACAGCTCCATCTCGAAGCACTGCTCCCAAATCTTTTTGATGTTTTTGTTGGTTTCGTCGTTGTACATGCTGTAATAGAGGAAGCATTCGGTATATTCGTGCAAAACGAGCTGCTCGTAGTCGGATAAATTGACGTCGATAAGGCTGCCGTAATGCGTGACGTGCTGTTCCTCTATCATGGCGATTTCGTTGTAAAGCTTGCGCCCCAGCTTGTTGTTGTAAAAGCCCGCGATGTTCATGTAATAGTTCATGGTCTGCTGCTCGGCGGCGGTGATAATGTTGATGTTGAGCGCGGTAAGGGGGTTGGCTTTTTTGAAATTGGTAAATCGCCTTATTTCGTCGTTGGGGCTGCGGTGCTCTGAAATCGTGGGGCGCCCGGGCATGATTTCGGTGTAGCCGCCCACGAGCTTTTCGGCTTTTATGCCCATATCCATTTCCATCAGGTCGGCGTAACGGTAAAGGTGGTCGAAGTCCTCCAAAAGCGCGAAGTCGAAAGCCCGCCTTACGTATTCGTCGGACTCGCGCTGCGCAAGAATCGCGGTCAGTTCCACCGCCAGCTGTTCGTAGCTTATGGTCGTTTCGAGTATCGTTTCGTCCAGCGGCTTAAGCCCCGACACCAGCTTTTGCTGCTGCTGCTCGCTTCGGCGAATCATCGCCAGCGCGCGCCTGACGTCGTTGTCGTTGCAGGTGCGGTTGAACCTGTGCGAAAAGCCCACCGCCTCGTATTCCGCGCCGTTCATCAAAATAACCCTGAGCTTTGTGAAAGGGTCGTCAACCGCCTTGTCGTAGGGCTTGGCGTCAATCTGTTTCCAGTTCATAAAAGTGTCGCTTATCTGCCTTGTTTTTTGGTCAAAAGGATTAAAACTCATTTTTTTCTCCTCGCATAAAAAATTTACTTAAATTATTACCCTTTCGGCGCAAAACAAAACCGCCGAGGATTTTTTTTCGGCGGTTTTAATTTTAACAGTATTCTTTTCAGGCATAGAGCTTGACGATATTAAGCAAAATTTCCACGACCCTCTCCATCGCCTCTTCGGTGATATACTCGTACCTGCCGTGGAAGTTGTACCCGCCCGTACAGAGGTTGGGGCAGGGCAGGCCTTCATATGACAATCTGGCGCCGTCGGTGCCGCCGCGAATAGGAATAATTTTTGGCTCCACCCCCGCCTCCTTCATGGCTTTTTCGGCGTTTTCAATCAGATGCATATGGGGCAGGATTTTTTCTTTCATGTTGTAGTAGCTGTCTTTAATTTCCGGCAAAAATGTGCCCTGCCCGTATTTTTCATTGAGGTAAACGCACACTCTTTTCAAAAAATCCTTTTTTTGACCAAATTTAGCCTTATCGTGGTCGCGTATGATATAGGCGCATTTGGCAAAATCGACGTTGCCCGTCAATTCGTCGAGGTGGTAAAACCCCTCGTAATTTTCGGTATAAGCCGGTATCTGATCGGGCGGCAGCATGGAATTTAGCTCCATAGCGAGCAAAAGCGCGTTGCGCATTTTGTTTTTCGCCGTGCCGGGGTGTATCGAAACGCCGTTAATCAAAACCGTCGCAGACGCGGCGTTGAAGTTTTCGTATTCTATTTCGCCCAAGGCGCCGCCGTCCACGGTGTAAGCGTAATCGCAACCGAAGCCCTTTATGTCGAAATATTCCGTGCCGTTGCCGACCTCCTCGTCGGGGGTAAATGCGATTTTTATCTCGCCGTGATTAATACTCATGTCGGTTAATAACTTTTGGGCAAGGCTCATTATTTCCGCAATGCCCGCCTTGTCGTCGGCGCCCAAAAGCGTATTGCCGTCGGTGCAGATTATTTTTTCGCCGATATGCTCCTTAAGCGAAGGGTACTCGTCGGGGTCGAGCGAATATTTTTCCGACATTTTTATGACTTTTCCGTCGTAACCGGGCGTAATAACGGGTTTTACATTTGCGCCCGAAACGGCGGGAGAGGTGTCCACATGGGCGATAAAACCCAGCTTTGTTTTGCTTTGCGAGCCGTTGGCGGGAATAACGGCGTAAACGTAAGCGTGGTCGTCCGTCCTTACGTCCTTGGCTCCCATTTTTTTCAGCTCCTCCGCCAGCATTTTCGACAGGTTTTTTTGCTTTTCGCTGCTTGGGACGTTGTCGCTGTCGGGCACGGATTCGGTGTCCACCGCGACATACCTCAAAAATTTGTCAAGCGTTTTCATTTTATCTCCTCTTTTCTTTTATTTCGGTGTTCGTCCAGATATGTGGCGATGAGGTCGGACATGTGCAGCAGCACGCAAAGCGGCTCCTTTTCATACGCAGACGAAATGGAAAAGCACCCGCCCCTCACACGGTCGTCGAAGCCGCCCATGTGCCAGTTTATCGCCATGGCCTCGCTTCGCGTAAGCCTCATAAACCCGCTTATGATGTAAACCGACTTTTCGCCGTGGCCGTAAGGCAAAATTTCGTTTATCGCGTAGTACGGCTTTTGCACCCATTCGCCGTCCACCTTGACGTTGCGCGTTTCTTCGACATAATAGTCGATTTTGCACAGGTCGTGGAGCAGCCCGCAAATCGCCACGCTTTCGTGGCTGTAGGTTTTTTCCCAACTTTCGCCGTACTCCTCGCGGACATAGCCGAGCAGCCGCCTGTAAACGTTAACGCTGTGCTCGCACAACCCGCCGCGGTAAGCGCAGTGATATTTCGCGCTTGCGGGCGTGGTGAAAAAGTCGCTTTTGCCGAGGTAATCCAAAAGCTCCTTGGCGCCGTCGCGTTTTATGTAAGTAACAAATATTTTTTCAAATTCTTCTCTCATTTTTCTTTGGTTTCCGCAGCAATACGTTTTTTCTAAAAGTTATTATTTTTACAAGTTTTTAAT
>DAITPX010000062.1:0-7931 GCA_036833365.1 Clostridia bacterium
ATAGCTTTAATTACCAACTTTTTGTGCAGTACTCTCAATAATGCCCGCACCCCTCCATCACCGCCAGCCCGCCGCCGGTCAGGCGCGCCAAAAGTTTTCCGTCCGATAGAGGCGTTTCGCGGTCGGCGTCGCCCCAAACCAAAAGAACGGGGCGGCGGACGAGCCTTGCGTAGCGCCTGAGGTCGGTGTTGACCGCGTTCAAAAAAGTGGGCTTCATTTTCGGGTCAAGCGAGAGGTAATCGGCGCTCCCCGACGAAAGCAGGGCGTAGCCCGGCAGCAAGCCTAATCTTACCAGAAGTTTTTTGCTCTTGTATATATATGTTTTTAGGGTTCTTTTTAGTGAAAAGCGGCGCACCCCCGCGCTGGAGACCAAAACGATTTTTTCGATAAGCGAGGGGTAAAGCGAGCCCAAAACAATTGCGACGCGCCCGCCGAAGCTGTGCCCTACTACGGTAACGCCGGTAAGCCCCATTTCATTAATAGTGCGCGCGACGCTGTCGGCATAGTCGAAAACCGTCATAACGGGTTTTTCGAGAGGTTCGCCGCCGAAACCGCCGAGGTTCAGCGCGACCGCGTTGTATTTAGCTGAAAAATGCTCCGCTTGAGCGTGCCAAACGCTTTTGTCGCAGCCCCAGCCGTGCAAAAACAACAAGGTTTTGATTGTCTTTCCTCCCATATAGTAAAAAAGAGAACCGTTATGTCCTCTTTAGATTTTTTAATATTATGTTATGCGCCGCGCGGTTTTTTTGTTTACGCGTCCGGAAAGGATTGTCGGCGGAACGCGTCACAGCGCTGCGGCCTGCTAAACGGCATTGTGATAAATCTGAAAAATATTTCAAGAATGGGCGACAAATCTCCGTTACGCATAATTCGAGCATTTCAATGGCGAGCTAGGAATTATTCAAATCTCTTGATATTTTTTCTGCGTTTAATAGTTTGGGACAATCACGCCGCGCCTGCATTTTAAGCTCGTAGTAGCTGTTCAAATTTGGCAGCAGTTCCGCGATAATCAGGAGAATAATATTTATGCTGGTAAAACTCTTTTAGCCCAAAGATATTATCGACGCTGACCACAAAATGAATAAAATAAAATTGACACGGCCCTAAACGGCAGCCCCAAGCAGGACTATGTCTTACGGAGGGGTAAAACGTGTCATTTATCAATAGTAATTTATATGCAAAAACCGCAAAAATTCAAGCTATTGGAATATCATTATTTTGTAAGGGCAGAGTAAAGTTACATTAAAATATATGGAACTTAAATTATTTCCAGCGTCATTATCAAAGCGTCACGGCTGCCGAAAGCGCCCGCGGGGTAATAATTTTTGCGTTCGCCCGCGGCGGCGAAGCCCAGCTTGCGGTAAAGCTCTATAGCCGGTCGGTTGCCCTTGCTTACCTCCAGCGCGACGCGCTTGACGCCCCTTGCCCCGGCTTCGGCTATCAACGCCTGCGCGAGCGCCAAGCCGTAGCCCCGCCCGCGGAAATCGGGCAAAACGGCTATCGTCATCAGGTCGGCCTCGTCGGCGGCAATACCGAGCATGGCGTAAGCGGCAAGCCTGCCGCCGTCGTAAATTCCCTTTGTCACGGTGTTTTTCGAGTCGGTATTGTAGCAGTTTTCGTCCCATGCCTCGGCACCGAAGCACAGTTTTTCCACCGCCACCATGCCGGCGATGTCTTTTTCGTCCCGTCCGATGTCGGTAATGAGGCGCTTTTCGTATTCCTCCTGCGCCTGCGGCTTGCGTATATAGACGGGCTCGATTTCTTCGGCAAAATCGCCGGCGCGAATTTTTTTGAAAACACATTCGGCGAGCGCATCGGTAAAATCCCCGCCAGATTCGTAAAGCGCGAAATTGCCGCGCTCCATAATCCGCCCGGCGTTCTCTTTTTCGACGAGCACGGCGGGCGTAAGGCTTTCGCCGTCAGCCTTCGCATAATAAAACAAATCTCTGCCCGCTTCCATAAGGTAATGTCCGGCTTTTTTGCGCGCGGCAAGCAATTCCAGCGTGGTGACGGTCACCGCTTTGGCTTTGGGAAAAGCCAAAAGATAGGCCTTTACCGAGGCTACGCCTATTCGTATGCCCGTAAAACTGCCCGTGCCGACGTTGCAGGCGAAAACGCCCACGTCGGAAAAGCCAACTCCGCTTTCCGCGAGCGCCTCGCCTACGCAAGAATTCAAAACGCGGCTGTGGCTGCCGCCCGCCTTTTTTGCCGACAAAACCTTGCCGCCGCGCGCCAGAATTACGTACAATTCGGGCTGCGCCGTGTCGATAATCAGTGCCGTTTCATTCGTCAAATTCGATGCTCCTTGTGTTTTGGTCCAAAGCCGTTATTTTTATTTTAACCGTGTTTTTCGGCAGCAACGAGGTTACGTTCTCTCCCCATTCGACAAGGCATACGCCGCCTTTTTTGCCGAAAAAGTCGTCCAGCCCGAGCTCGCCCGCTTCCTCCACGTTTACTCGGTAAAAGTCGAAATGATTGAGCGTCAGCCTTCCCTCGTAAATATTATGGATGGTAAAAGTCGGGCTTGTTACGGTTTGGGTTACCCCTAAGCCCTTTGCCACGCCCTTGGCGAAATGGGTTTTGCCCGCGCCCATGCCGCCGCAAAGCAGCACAACTTCGCCCCCGCGGAGGCTCCCCGCAAATTTCCTGCCCAGCGCTATAGTTTCTTTTACGGATTTTGTAATCATTTTCTCCATCTTTTATAACGGTTTTTAATGTTTATTTCAGTAATTTAGTAAACCCCCGCCGTAAGCCGCGTACAGACGTTTGCCGACACGGATTTTGTTCAGCAGGAGCGCGACTTGATTTCCCAGTGAAGCGCCCTGCTGAGCGGCTTGTAAATGAGGAACGTCAGCCCGCCGCAAATTGCCCCGCGCAGTATGTTGAAAGGAACCACCGCCAGCGGCAGGTAATAGGCATAAAAGCTTTCCACGGTAATTTCCGGGTAAAGCTCCTTAAACCAGCCGAGGAATATGTCCCAGTTTCCGTCGACGTAAAGCTCAAGGTAAAAAGGAATAAGCAAAAACCTGTTGATAACCACAGCCGAAATCACCGAAGCCCCTATACCCGCTATTATACCCCAAAACGCGCCTTTTTTGTTTTTAAAAAACCTGTAAATCAAGGCTGCCGGCAAAACGAACGCTATGCCTATCAGTATGTCGCCCAGCTCGCCCACGCACGCCGTAGTGGAAAAAGGCATTTTTAGGAGGCACTTGAACACTATTATGAGGCACCCCGAAACCGGCCCCATCGCAAACCCTCCCAAAAGCGCGGGCAGGTCGGAAATCTGAATGTCCAGAAAGCTCGGAAACAAAAACGGCAGCGGAAACTTGACAAACATGTAAAGTATATACGAAACCGCCGTCAAAACCGCTATTTTCGCAGCGTTGGACGCCGCAAACCTCGCTATCCGGCGCCGTTTGCATTGTTTTTTTTGCGTCAGATTTTTGCCGTTTGCGTCGGCTTGCCCGGCTTCGTCGGATTTTTGCTCAGTTTTGCCAACTTGCGGTTGCTTTGTCTCGCCCGCGAGGGTTTGCGCCGCGGAAGGTTCGCCGCTAAGCGCAATGTCTTTTTCATTAATCATAAAAACTCCTTCTTTCTTTTCAAAGAGCGTTTTATGAGAAAAATCCCTTGAAAAAAATTTCAAGGGCTAAAAAATGACAAAATCATTTTATTTCTTTTCTCATCCGGACTTTAACCGTCGGTACGGGAATTTCACCCGTTCGGCAGCCGTAAATTTGGCTGTTCATGGACTCTACCATCGGTAGGGAGTTTCACCCTGCCCCAAAGAAATTTATTTTATTTAAACCCGCGCCGGTTAAAGCGCCGCCTTAACGCAGCGAAGATTTTTTAAAAAGCTTTACTGGCAAGCGCCCCGCCTTTTGTCCAGCCGAGGTCTTCAAGCGGTAGGCGCGCGCTACATTTTGGTTTTCAAAGCAAAGCCGCCCGAAAATTTCAACTAAACTAGTTAATAAGGCTTGCATATGCCTGCGAAAATCTCACCGCTGCGCCGTGCTTGAATTTCCAAAGTACTTATTGTGCCGTTATACGTTCGAGCCCTCGTCCACTATTTTTACGCCGCTGCTGGTGCCTAAGCGTTGCGCACCCGCTTCTATCATAGCCATGGCCGCCGCCTTGTCGCGTATGCCGCCGCTGGCCTTTATAAACAACCCGCTGCCCTTAAGAGTCTCCGCCATAAGCACGATGTCCTCGGCTTTTGCGCCGCACAAGGAAAACCCCGTACTGGTTTTGACACATTGGGCGCCGCCTTCCACGCAGGCGAGGCAGGCTTTTACTATTTTCTTTTTGTCAAGCAGGCAGGTTTCGATGATAACTTTGACAAGCGCGCCCTTGGCGGCTTTTACCACGGCGGCGATTTCCTTCGACACTTTTTTCCATTCGTTGCCCTTGGCCCAGGACAAATTTATGACCATGTCGATTTCTTCCGCGCCGTTTTTGACTGCGTTTTTCGTTTCGAAAACCTTGGTTTGGGTGGTGTTTTCGCCCAAAGGGAAGCCCACGACGGTGCAGACCTTAACGCCGCTTCCGACCAACGTTTTTTTCGCCAGCTTGACGTAATCGGGCAAAATGCACACCGAAGCGAACTTGTACTGCATAGCCTCCCGGCAAAGCGCGACGATTTGCTTTTTTGTCGAAGGCTTGAGCAGCGTGTGGTCGATTAAAGATGCGATATTTTTCATTTTTTTCACCCCCGCTTGATTACTTTTAGCCCATATATTATACATTAGCGGACAAGGATAGTCAACCAACGGAAAAAATATTATTGATTTTTTGCCGCAAAACGCCTTTTCAGTCCAGATCGATATTGAGCCCGTCCTCGTTTTCGTACGCCTCGTAATACTGATAGCGCTCGGGAGGGCGCTTTTCTTTAGGGTCGTTCCGCTCAAGCCTCCTGCGCTCGCCTATGAGCGTGAAAATTATGTAGCTTATGCAAACCGCTATCCCCGCCGAGCAAAAGCAGGCAAAAATTATCGTTCCGCTCATTTTCCCCTCCAAAAAGTATATTTAAATTCTAGCGAAAAATGAGCGCGGCTGAGGGCGTTGTTTTGTCGTAAAATGCTTCCGAATGTCGTTTTGATAAATAATTTTTACGCTTGTTCGGCATACTAGTACCAAAAAACAAAGGAGAATGTTTTTTATGAAAAAAGTGATTTTGATACTTTTGGCGGTTTTGCTGGTCGCGGGCGCCGTCGGAACGTGCTTCGCCGACTCGGCCAAGCCCTGCTGCGACGATTTGGAAACCAAGATAAAAGAACTCGACAACGTGCGCGACTGCAAGGTAATCTGCTTTAGGGGCTACTGCTTTGTGGCCCTTCGGACTCAGGGCATTATGACCAAAACAAACCTTAACGCGCTTACCGAAAAGGTGACCGCAACGGTCTGCGAATGCTGCCCGCGCACGCGCAAGGTGTTTGTGTCTACGTCGGTAAAAACCTTTTCGGCCATGGACGGCATGACGGAGGAGAATATCTGGGAACAGCTTATAAAGCTGTTTAACCTCAACATCGACGAATACCCTCTGCCCAAGCCGAAGCCCATGCCTTTCCCCGATACTCCCAAGCAAGGAGAGGACAGCGGGGCCGCGTAAAGCTTTAAATTGATTTTAGTTTAAATCAAGGGGACGGAAAAATCAAAAATCGGCGTTAAAATTTTTTAATCGCCGCGGGTATAGATAAATCTCAAACGGCGCGACTAAAATTTTGACTCAAAAAAATCGGGGACAGCTTTTTGGCTGTCCCTTTATCCTAAGTAATATGTACCTTTTGCTTAAGGCGCGCATGATGCCCGCCTTAAGGTACGCTTGTATTATAGCACCGGCTAGATTGTTTGGCAACTAAAAAAAGGCATATTTTAAAATTGCCTTGTCGTATTTTGTCGAATTTTATTTTTTCGCCGCGTTGGGTGCGGTTTCGTGTCGACGGAATTTTTTTAACGAAAAACAAATTATCGCCAACATTCGGCGGCTTTATCCTTGATAAAAACGCGCAAGTGTTATAGAATGAAAGAAGCTAAAAATACTTTGGAAACGGGGGTAAGATAATGTTAAAATCAGCCACGGCAGGAACGCTGGAATCGGGCGACATTATGATTGAAATCACGCCCAAGCAACACGGAAAAGGCATCGACATCAACTTGTCCAGCATTGTTGCCCATCAGTTTGGCAAGCAAATCAAAAACGTTATAAGCGGCGTTTTGAAAAAGTACGAAATCGACGGCGTTACGGTAAACGCCACGGACAAAGGCGCCCTGGACTGCACCGTCGTCGCCCGCACCACTACGGCCGCTATGCGCGCCAAAGACTGCGACGTGCGGTGGTAAAGGGGAGGGAATATACGAAAATGGATAAAAGATTAAGGCGCACGATGATGTTCGTTCCCGGCAACAACCCCAGTATGATGCAGGACGCGCATATTTACGGGGCGGACAGCATAATGCTGGACCTCGAGGACAGCGTGACGATGGCGGAAAAAGACGCCGCGCGCATGCTTGTTTACAACGCGTTAAAAACCATTAATTACGGCACGACCGAAACGGTCGTCCGCATCAACCCGCTCAACACGCCCTACGGCGTAAAAGACATAGAAGCGGTAGTCCGCGCGGGAGCGCAGGTTATACGTATGCCCAAAACCGAAACCGCCGAGGAGGTTTTGGAAGTCGAGCGCGAAATAGCGCGCGTCGAAAAGGAAATCGGCGTGCCGGCAGGCAAAACGCTGATTATGGCGGCAATCGAGGGCGCTTTGGGCGTGGTCAACGCCTATAAAATCGCCGTCGCCTCTCCCCGCATGATGGGAATTGCCCTTGGGGCGGAGGACTACTGCGCAAACCTAAAAACAAACCGCACCAAAGAGGGCGCCGAGCTGCTTTTGGCAAGGGAAACCATAGTAGTCGCAGCGCGCGCGGCAGGCATCGACGCGCTGGACACCGTTTTTTCCGACCTGTCTGACATAGAAGGCTTTGAAAACGAGGTACGCTTCATAAAAACCCTCGGCTTCGACGGAAAATCCATCATCAACCCGCGCCAAATCGAAGTGGTCAACAGGGTTTTCGCGCCGAATGAAAAAGAAATTTTAAAAGCGAGAAACGTGCTTTTGGCAATAGAAGAGGCTAAGGCAAAGGGCAGCGGCGTCATTTCCCTTAACGGAAAAATGGTCGACAAGCCCGTGGTCATACGCGCCGAGCGCACTATCCAAATGGCGCTTGCGTGCGGCGTGCTGTTACAAGAAGATTTGGAGGGCGGATTTTAAATGGCTAACAAAACCGAAGATATCAAAACCGTAGCGAAAAAACTCAATATGGCGGTCTATGAAAAAGACTGGAACTCCGAAACGAGAAAACGTAATTTTACGCCGCGAAAGGATTTGCAGACACAAAGCGAAAAAATCGTGGATTTGGAAACGGCCATTAAAGGGTCGGGGCTCAAAAACGGAATGACGATTTCTTTCCACCACCACTTCCGCGACGGCGACAAAACCGTCAACCTCGTGGTGGGCAAGCTCGCCGAAATGGGGTACAAAAACCTCACCTTGGCAGCAAGCAGCCTCTCAGATGTGCACACGCCGCTTATCGAGCACATAAAAAACGGCGTAATTACCCAAATCCAGACTTCGGGGCTCAGGGGCGAGCTGGCTGAGGCGATAAGCCACGGACTGATGGATAAGCCCGTTATTTTCCGCTCGCACGGCGGAAGGGCCGCGGCTATCAGAAACGGCGACCTGCACATAGACATCGCCTTTTTGGGCGCAAGCAGCTGCGACTACCTCGGCAACGCCAACGGTTACTCCCGCTCGGGCACCGAAAAATCCATCTGCGGCTCCCTGGGCTATGCCAAAGTGGACGCGGATTACGCCGACAAGGTGATTATCCTCACCGACAATATGGTTACCTACCCCAACGTACCCGTTTCCATAAAG
>DAITPX010000063.1:0-7849 GCA_036833365.1 Clostridia bacterium
TTTTATTTTAGTATGCGTTAAATTTTTTCTTTAACTATTGAAAGTCCAATAAAAAAATGATAAAATACAAGTAATCATCTTTTTGAGACCCTCACTTTTTTCTTAAGGTAAACACAAATGAAACCAGACAAAAAAATTTATCCGCTCATACTGGCGCTGGCCTTGGCTGTGCTGCAGCTTATGCCCTGCGCAGCCTACGCAAAAACGGCCGCTCTTACGGAGACGGTGCGCGTGGGCTATTTTGAAACGGAAGGTTTTTTGGAAAAAGACCAAACGGGGGCTTTGAGCGGCTATGCGGCCGATTATTTTCAGGCGATTATAAGCTACGCCGACTGGGCGCCGGAGTTCGTCTGTTTTTCAAGTTATGAAGATTATCTGGAAAAACTCGCCTCGGGCGAAATCGACCTTGTGTGCGGAATAACAAAAACCGAAATCTCGGAGGGCCTTTTCGATTTTCCTTCAATCGAATCGGGAAGGTTTTCGGCGGCTCTTTTTGTAAAAAACGACAACCTCAGTTATGCCGAAAACGACTACCCCGAGTTCGACGGCATAAGGATAGGAATTCTGGAGGGAGACGAAAACGGCCCGGAATTGAGTAAATTCGCCGAATCAAACGGCTTTGCCTATACATACAACGTTTACAGAGACAAAAGCGCGTTAATCGCCGCAATCAGTAGCGGCGAAATAGACGCGCTTTTATTAAATACCCTGCACCGTATTGAAAACTTCCGTATAATAGCGAAGTTTAACCCGTCGCCGTTTTATTTTTCCGCGGCAAAGGGCAACAAAAAGGTATTGAGCGACCTCGATTACGCGTTGGACAAAATAAAAAGCGCCAATCCCTATTTCGATTTGGAGCTTAATAAAAAGCACTATTCCGCCGTCGAAGCCTCGATAGCGTTTACCGCGGCCGAGAAGGAGTACTTGCGCGGCAACCCCACAGTGCGGGTGGTTTTCGACGCGAATTGGTACCCGTTGGAATACCTGGGCGACAAGGGCGAATTCATGGGGTTTACCCGAAAAATGTTCGACTTAATCGGGCAAAACGTAACTTTGCAGGGCGGCGGCACGCTGGTCTTCGAATATTATTACGAGGAATCGTTCAGCCGGGCGGTGGACAGTTTTTCCGAAGGGAGATACGACGTATTGGCGTCAATCGCCACGGACTACCGTTACGGTATTTTAGCAAATGGCAGGCTAACAGACACGCTGCTTTCATCGGGAATCGTCATGGTGGAAAACTCGGCCGCAAGCGGCAACACTATGATTTTACCCAAAGGCTATTACATAACCAAGCTTGCCGAAAAAATCAGAGCCGACAGCTACGACATAGTGTACGCCGACACGATAAAACAGTGTTTTGACGCGCTAAAAAAGGGCAACGCGAAATATACTCTTGTCAACACTTATATAGCTGATAGTTACCTGAGCCGCGCGGACTATGTATTTTTGACTTCGACGGCGTTTATGGGCATTAGCGAGGACATTTCAATAGCCGTGCATTACAGCGCGCCCGACGAATTGTATTCGATTATTTCCAAGGCCGTGGACTACATTTCGCTAAACCAAAAAAATGAAATTTTGCGCGACACGCTCATAGAAAGCACGGTTTACTCGCTGAGGGATTGGCCTTACCGCAACCCGACGGAGTTTTTCGCGGTTTTATCCTTGTTTATCGTCGCCATAATCTCGATTTCCGTTGTCATAATAATTTCCCAGCGATACAACAAAAAGAGGCTTTACAAGTCCCTTATGTACGACAAACTGACGGGGCTTTACATAAAGGAAGGCTTTTTTATCGAGACCGAAAAGAAAATAAAAAACAACCCCGACGCGTTATACGCGTTCATACATTTCAATCTGGTTCAGTTCAAGGTGGTCAACGAGCTGTTCGGCTATTCCTCCGGCGACGAATTGCTTAAATATTGCGGCCAGCTTATCGCCGATTTTGCGGGGCCGGACTCGGTCTGCGCGCGCACCGAGGGCGACCATTATTTGATTTGTATGCCCTACAACAGGGTGGATATAAAAATCATCGGTATTTTGGAAGAAAAATTGTCCGAGTTCCAAAAAAGCATACACATCAACGCAAAGGCGGGGATATACGTCGTCGACAACAAAAATCTGTCTATAACGGCAATGTACGACCGAGCGCTTTTGGCGCTTAAGGAAGCGCAGCGCAACGTGGACAGGAAATATTGTTTTTACGACGAGCGGCTCAAAAACTCCGTCGTCGAAGAGCAGGAAATTTTGTCGGAATTTTCCTCCGCGCTTATGGGCAGCCAGTTCGAGGTTTATTATCAGCCCATAATAAGCTTGGCGGAAAAACGCCCCGTCAGCGCAGAAGCGCTGGTTAGATGGAAGCACCCCGTAAAGGGCACGGTTTCGCCGGGTGTATTTATTCCGATTTTGGAAAACAACGGCCTTATCGCGCAGCTGGACTATTATGTCTGGGAAGAAGTTTTAAAATACGCGCGCAGCAGAATGGACAGAAACCGCATGCCACTCAATTATTCGATAAATCTTTCCAGGGTGCACCTTTACAGCACAAAATTCGTCGACGTGCTCTCGTCCCTCGCCACGCGCTACGACATTCCGCCTGAAATTATCAGCGTGGAAGTGACCGAAACGGCATACATACAGGACACAAGGTATTTTGCCGAACGGCTCAGCCTTCTCAAGAAAAAAGGGTTCAAGGTCGTCATGGACGACTTCGGAAGCGGTTTTTCCTCGCTGAACGCGCTGGGCGATTTTCCCATAGATATCGTAAAGCTCGACATAGCGTTTTTCACGGCGAAGAAAAAGGCGCGCGCCAACAGCATAATTATGTCGACGATACAGATGCTGCACAATATAGGCATGAGCGTCGTCGCCGAGGGCGTCGAAACCAAAGAGCAGGCGGAGCTCTTGTATTCGCTCGGATGCGATTCCATTCAGGGATTTTATTTTTACAAGCCCATGAATATAGGCGACTTTGAGCGGGCGGACGACTCGCGCATAGTCATAGGCTCGGCGGAAATTATGAAAAACCGCAACAAAATCCAGATGGATTTGAGCCAGCTCAAAAATATCGAGAACTTTAAGGGCATGGATACGCTCGTCGAAGCGATACCTTGCGGGTTCGGCGTGTTTCATTTCAGCCATGCCGAAAAAATCTGCAAAGCGGATTTTTTGTCCGAAGGCATAGAAAGCTTTTTGGGTTACGAAAGCAACCGCGGCTACGAGCTCAGCAAAAATAATATTTCAGGGCTTATCCACCCCCACGACCTCAAGGCCGTTTACAGCGGGCTGGAAAAGGCGCTCAGGGAAAAAAGATTTTTCGAGGAAGAATTCAGGATGAAAGACGGCGGAGGCGAATACAAATGGCTGTCCTTCCGCGCCAACGCGGCGGAAAAGAAAGACGATTACAGCCTTTGGTACGGGGTGTTCACCAATATTGATTCCTACCGCAAGGCCAACGAAGAGCTTGCCAAGGTTAATGAGTTTTACAAGGGCATATACGACACTATGATTTGCGGCGTCGCGCAATACACATACTGCAAATGCAAGCTGGTTGCAATCAACAAAGCGGGATGCGAAATTTTCGGTTTTGCAGACTCAAACGAGTGCATCGAAAAATTCGACCTCAAAAAAGCCACCTACGCCGACGACGAAAGCTCACGCGCCGAAGCGTTTGCGAAGGCCTGCGAAACCAAAGCCGCGGTGCCGTTCGAGCACAGGGTAGTGAGGCCGGACGGTTGCGTAAACTGGATTAAGGGAGCCGTGCAGTATCACGAAGGCGGCGGCAAAAAGTGGTACCAATGCACCTTTGTCTTGGCGAACGACAGGATTTATCAATAATAAATTAAAATTTAATCGCCGGTATCAGGGCTTTTTTACGACAAACCAAAACCTCTGAATAAATTTAAAAACCGCTTCTTCAGAGGCGGTTTTTTAGTGACAAAGCGCGGTTTATTTGTTAATATATAGCCGATATGAAGGCATAAAAAGCGAAAAAGGGGACTTAAACAAATGCTGAAAACGGACGAAAGATATAAAGAATACTGTAAGCTGCTTAAAAACGAGCTTGTCGCTGCGTTCGGCTGCACCGAGCCTATAGCGCTGGCTTACTGTGCCGTCAAGGCGAAGGAGGTTTTGGGCGCAACTCCCGAAAAAGCCGAGTTGCGGGTATGCGGCAATATAATCAAAAACGCGAAAAGCGTGGTGGTGCCGGGCACGGGCGGGCTTAAGGGCATAGAGGCCGCGATTGCCGCGGGGCTTGCGGGCGGCAAATCTGAAGACAAGCTTGAAGTGTTGGCTCATTTAGGCGAAGATGAGCGCTTGAAGATAAAGGAAATTTTAGATAAAGATATTATAACCGTGCAGCCTGAGCCGTGCGGCAAACAGTTTTATATCGACCTGTCGCTATGGGCGGGCAATGAGTCCTCGCGCGTCGTTATCGCCGACTTCCACACAAATATTATTTCGGTAGAAAAAAACGGCACGCCGATTTCCGCCTCCGACGCCGAAAACGGGGCGGAAGAAACCGACAGGGCATACTCGCTGCTTTCAATAGAGGGCATAGTCGATTTCGCCGACAGTGCGGACTATGCCGATATCTACGAGAGCGTAGGCAGGCAAATAGAGTTCAATTCCGCCATATCCGCCGAGGGGCTTAAGGGGCAATACGGTGCGAACATAGGCAAGGTAATGCGGCGTTCGTGTTGCGATTCGGTTATGACCAAGGCCATTTCCGCGCCCGCAGCGGGCAGCGACGCGCGCATGAGCGGCTGCGAGCTGCCCGTTATTATAGTAAGCGGCAGCGGCAATCAGGGCATGACGGCGTGCCTGCCCGTTATTGAATACGCAAAAAGCGTTAATGCAACAGAGGAACAGCTCGTCAAAGCCGTGGCTGTAGCCGACCTTGTGACAATCCACCAAAAAACGGGCATCGGGCGCCTTTCTGCTTACTGCGGGGCGATTTCGGCGGGTATAGGCGCCGCGGCGGGCATAGCATACCTGTTGGACGGCGACTCTGACACCGTCGCGCACACCGTCGTAAACGGGCTCGCCATAAGCAGCGGCATCGTCTGCGACGGCGCGAAACCTAGCTGCGCGGGCAAAATCGCCACCGCTGTTTTTTCGGCGTTACTAGGCTACAATATGTACAAGCAGGGCCAACAGTTTTATGCGGGCGAGGGCATAATAGCCAAGGGCGTGGAAAAGTGTATCAAAAATGTCGGACGGCTGGCAAGGGACGGCATGCGTGAAACCGACCGCGAAATTTTAAAAATTATGACGGAAAAATAATTCTGTGTTTTGAGCTATAAATAAAGCCGCCGTGCGTTGATAAAACGTACGGCGGCTTTTTCAAAAGAAAAAAACAAAAAAGTTAGTTTGCCTTAAAATTATTTTTCGACGTTCATGTGAGTAAGGATATATTTGCCTTTCGCAAAGCGGAAGAAATTGTTTTTAAAGCCCGTCACAAAATCCTTGCCGTAAATGTCAAAAATATTGCCGTGAACTTGAATATCGGGCAGTTTGCCCAAAATTTTGCCGTCCTGCACCAAAAAAGCATACTGCACGGGCGTCGCGTAATCGCCGCTTGTGGTTATGTCTCCGCCGCTCGCCACCAAAACGTAAACGGTTTTTTCCTTGGTCAGCTCGGCAAAGCTCTTTTCGGACATATCAATCCAGAGCGTTTCGAAGTCCATCGACATTTGGGGGATTCCGTCATACTGCGCGGCAGACGACTGCACGACAGGCAGGTTGTATTTTTCAGCCGCGCGCTTATTTCCCAAAAGGTTTTTCAGTACGCCGTTTTGAATAATATATTGGCGGTAGTCGTCGGCATATTCGCCTTCAGCGTCGAAAAAGGCAGTCGAATGAACCTTATCGGGCGCGCGGTCAACGTACACCGAATAGTTGTCGGCAAAAACCTTTTGGCCAAGCTTGTTTTTGAAAAGTGAAGAGCCTGCGGCATAGGATTCCGCGGTAAGGTCACTGAAAACCGTGCCCAGAACCATGCCTTCGTCAAAAATGACGGGATATTTGCCCGGCTCGATATCCACGGGCGTGCGGTGTTTTTCGGTGAGAGTTACAATGTCCGCCGCGATTTTGTCCATATCCTCGCGGTTTTCTGAAAATCCGTAGAATGAATCGAATAAATTCGCCGAATCCTTGGCTTTGATAACGATTTCGGCACTAAAATCGTTGCCCTTGTAGCCGAGCTTCGAACCTGCGGTATTACTGTAGGTTTTTTCGATTTCCTGATAGGAAATCTTGTTGCTGTATATAAAATCGGGCGCGGCCTTGGTTATGCGTTTCATAAGTTCCGTCACATACTCCACAAACTTATCGGTATCGAAAATCTTTTTTCGCGTGTCGACGTCTTTTACCTTGTTTTCAGGCAACTTGCAGGGGTAGGGCAGCTTATATTGCAAGTTTTCGATTGCTTGTTTTTCCAGTTCGCCGATATTCGGGTTGCCTATGCCGCCTGCCACGCCGATAAATCCGTTGTCATAAACGCGCACGGTACTCGTCTTTTCCACGATTTTGCGGAAGGACTCGGGCTTGCCCTGTATGAGGTTGACGGTCAAGCTCGTCCTGACCGCGTCGATATATTCTTTTTGCATTATTTTTCCCCTCCTATTGAACGTTGATTTTGGAAATTCTCACATACGGCCCGCCGAAGGAAACGTGCAGCGGCATTTGCTCCATTTTTCCGCAGCCGCCCGTGATAGAAGAACGAATTTCCGCGTCCTTGCTCAGCCCGTCGATAAGCCCGAGCGTCTCGAAAACCGAGCCCGTAATGACTGAAATTTTCGCGGGTTTGTCTATCTTGCCGTCTTTGATGAAATAGGCTATTTTCGGCGCTATAGTAAACTGGCTCATACCCGAGCCGTGCGAGTAGGTGTCGATAAAATACCCTTCCTTTATGCCTGCGACCAGTTCGTCTAAGGTCTTGTCGCCCCCGCCCACCATTGTGCACGTCATGCGCACGATGGGCTCGAATTTGCAGTTGACCGCGCGCGCGTTGCCTGTAAGCTCTTCGTTGAGGTCGGCCGCGGTAGAGGCCGAATGCAGCCGTCCGGTCAAAACACCGTCTTTGATAAGATATGTTTTTTTGGCTTTCGTCCCTTCATCGTCATATGGACAGTAGCCCGTGCCGAGCTCGTCGCCGTTGTCGTAGATTGACAAAATGCCGCTTCCGACTTTTTTGCCCAGCGCCCACTCCTTGCGCATTGTTTCGTCGCCTATCATAAAATCCGCCTCGCTTTTATGCCCGAAGGATTCGTGAGCGAACACGCCCGTCACCTCGGGAGCGAGGATAACGGGGAAATATCCCTTTTTGCAGGGTTCGGCGTGCAAAAGGAAATCGACCGATTTAGCGAAATCTCCTTTCAGTTTCTTTTCGCAGTCCAGCTCCGCGAACGTGTTGGAGACGCATTGCGTAAATCCGTCGAAGTGGTCTTTTTCCGTCGCCATTGCAAAAGCGTAAACCACGCCGCACGCCTCGTAATCGTGCTCTATGTCGGCGCCCTTGCTGGAATAAAAGCGGTACCTGTCGCTTTTGTCTATGTACTGCGCGGTGAGGTGCTTTACTAAAGGGTCGCCGAAGATGCCGAAATGTTTTGTCAGCATGTCCATTTTTTGCTCTTTGACTATCTTTCTTACCGAATCGGCCTCAAACCTGCTTGCATTAACCTTGTTTATCTCAAATTTTTTGACGATAGGGTTATTCGCGATATCGGCGTTTGGCTTTGCCTGCGCGTAAAGCTTTTGCAGCTCGTCGTTAACGGCATCTATGTCGGAAGTGGAGGTGTAGTACCAAAGGTTGCCGTCGTAAACGCGCAAAAACGCCCGTTTT
>DAITPX010000064.1:0-570 GCA_036833365.1 Clostridia bacterium
ACTGAAAGTTTTTTAAATTATATCTTATCTCTCCGCCTATGTCAATACCCCTTTCCTTTTTTCTAAGTTTTTGCTTTTTTTAGCTTTCTGAAAAAACCAAAAGAGTTGGGGGGAAACCTCCAAATCTCTTTTTATTTAATTTTATTAAATTTTTACGCCTTACTTTTGGCCGCTTTCTTACTTCTCGGAACGGGCTTGCTTTTGTATTCCGCCAAGCTCTTTTCCAAAGCCTCCATAAGGTTAATGACGCGGTTGGACTGCTTTTCTTTTGGCGCGACAATATTTTTACCCTCTATTTTTGCCTCTATCGCTTCGAGAAGCTTTTGCCTGTAAGTATCCTTATATTCTTCAGCCTTAAAAGGCTTGCCCATGTTTTCGATAAGCGCCGACGCCATTTCCAGCTCCTTGCCGTTAATGTCGGTTTTGATTTCTTTCAAAGGGTTTTTTTGTATTTCCTCAGAAAAATACATTGTGTTAAGCATCATTTGTCCGTTTTTCGCCCTTATCGCTATAAGGCTTTCTTTCGTGCCCATTACCGCGATAAGGGCGAAAGAAAGCCTTATAGCGATA
>DAITPX010000064.1:580-5965 GCA_036833365.1 Clostridia bacterium
CCTGTTTTTCCATAGCCGCAACCAAAAGCGCAAAAGCGTGTTCCGCGCCCGTCGGAACAACGTAAAATGCCCTGTCGTAAAACAACGGGTCGATTTCGGCAATATCCACAAACTGCTCGATAGTGATGTTTTTGTCTTTTTTCGATTTGACAGCCTCGAAATCCTTGTCCTCAAAAATAACGTATTTGTCCTCCTCGTATTCGTAACCCTTTACGATGTCCTCCTGCCTGACCGTCTTGCCGTTGCAGTCGACGCAGGTTTTTTTGTACTGAATCCTCGACTTGGTATTTTTGTCCAACAGATTAAAGCTGACGTCGTTGTTTTTGACCGCCGCATGAAGCGTAATAGGAATGTAAATCAGTCCGAACGAAATCGCGCCCTTGTAACTGTATGCCATTGTTTTTTCCTCCGAAATTAATTTGTGCAGTTTTTTCTTTTTGTAATCTTTAGGTTTTATGCCGCACATTTTGAAACAACCGCATACACTTTGAAAAATATATTCCATTTAAACGCGTATTTTTCTCAACATATTTTATGACTATGTTTATTTCTTTGTAAGAAATATATTTGTATAACAAAAATTAAAATCGGCCGCAAAAAATCTATGATGCGACGAAAGCGGAGTCCGAGTCCAATAGTTTTGAAGAATGGACGCTTTTTGCGACGGTTTATTCTCGGAAAAAATGTCCGAACACTGCGTGTCGGGCGGCAATCGTTTTAAATAACTACTTTCGCTATCAACCCGACCAAAGTTTTTCTTTCCTCGGCCGTCAATTTTTTGAACGCATTTTCCTTAATCGTTGTCATTTCCTCGTTTATATCCAAAGCGACAATCCTTCCTTTTTCAGTCAAGCCCACTTTAAACCCCCTGCAATCGTTGGTATATTTTTCAATCAGGTTCAATTGTATCAGCCTGCTGACAGTCCTGGTCACCAACGATTTGTTGCAGCTCAGATAAGTTTGTATTTCCTTCAGCTTCAGCCCGCCGTTATAGTTTGCGAGCAAAATCAGATAAATCAAATCCAGCCTGAAAATATTATATTTTTTACCTATGTTCTGGTGTTTTTTGTTGATAATCCCGGTAACCTTTATTAACAGCAGCAATAAGGTGGGTGAAGTAAAATTGTTCATGGAGCCCCTTAAAATTTCTTAAAGCGGTAAATCCTTTTTGTTGAATATTTTACCACCAATAAAATAACAAATCAACCCTATGGCAAACAATACGGTAAATTCCCAGATAAAAGCCATGTTAACGTTCGAGGACCCCAAAGAGCCTATCGCCTCCGTATCAAATAATGTTATAATCGAAAAATATTTGAAAATTCCCATAGTTTCATTCCCCATTCCGATTTCCACAAACCTGTCCTGCCCGAAAATAGCCAAAATAGAACATAAATAAAAAATAACCGAAAGCCCTCCGCTCAAACCGATAGAATGCTTTCCCAAATTAAATATACATGACGACAAATACGCAATGCCCGATATCGCAAATATGGTCAAAAATAATCCCAGATTCAGCAAAATTTTATTGGCAAAATCAACTTCCGCGCCGGCAATAGCCGTGGATGCGATATCCGCTGCCGTATTGTTTAAAATCATTAAAAAAACCGACCCTATCAAAAATAGTGCCTGAGTGAATGCGACGGCCGACCTTTTTGTAGGCGTCGACAACGTAAACGCCAGCGAGCCTTTGTCCACCTGTCCGGCTATCAGCTTGTTGCCTACGATAATAACGTAAATCATAGGCAGGACAAAACCGACGACCGTATAATACATAGTAATCAGTATGCTGTTTCCGCCGTCGACTCCCGAATTGCTGATAATGCTGAATATCGTCGGCAAACCCAAAGCCTCAAACAAACCCTCCAAAGACAAGCCTTTAGCCATCAGGGCTTGCACATAAGGCGTGAGTGCGGCCTGATTGATGTCGGTTCCTGCCTTCGAAAATTTCACGACTATGACATTTATAACCGAAATCAAAACTATCATGGCAAATGACGAGCACAGCCACAAAACCCAGTTCGATTTTATCGATTGTTTCAAAAGCGGCAACGAAAAAACTTTCGTCTCTTTTTTTTCGTCTGTTGTCAAAGCGATACTATTCATTTTCCTTCTCCTTTCTGCTATAAATTTCCCTGAAATGCTTTTCAAGCGTGTTTTTAACTTCAGTAATATATAAGATGGCATAATTTTTCAGCGCCCCGAAAAATTCGCCCGCCTCCGAATCGTTTACCAAAACCGTTATTTCCGAATTTTTCGCCCCAATGATTTTACCCGAATATAATTCGGCAAACGAATTTATATCTGCTTTTGCTTTAAAGCCCACTCTAAACTCCTTGGTATTATGACGTTTAATGTCATTGACATTTGCAATTTCGGCGATTCTGCCGTCCTTAATCAACGCGACCCTGTCGCAGGTGTTTTCTATCTCTTCGAAAATATGCGAAGACATCAAAACCGTTCTGCCCTTTTGTTTTTCTTGCTTAACGATATCGATAAAAATTTCCCTCATCAACGGGTCCAGCCCCGTGGTAGGCTCGTCAAGTATCAATATTTCTTTTTCTCCCATAAGCGCAGCTATAATTGCGGTTTTTTGTTTCATGCCTTTCGACATTCTTTTTATATCCGCGCTCGTGTCCAGCTTTAAAACCCCTGTCAAATAATCGGCATACCGCATATCCTTAACGCCCAAAAAATCGGCATGCATCTTCAAAAACTCCGCCCCCTTGCCTATATCCGGAAAAGCTATTTCGCCGGGGACATAGCTTACGTGGTTTTTAATAGAAGCGGAATCCAGCCAGCTGTCCTTGCCAAGCACGCTGATTTTCCCGCTTGTAGGTTTAACGAACCCCATAATCTGCCTGATTGTCGTTGTTTTTCCGCTTCCGTTTGTCCCCACAAGGCCAAAAATCTCGCCACTTGTCACCTGAAAATTCAAATCGAAAACGCCTTTGCCGTTACCGTAATTTTTAGTTATATCCTCAACGCTGACAATAATACCGCTCATTGTTACCTCCGCTTACTTTCTATAAAACTGCATAAAATAATCTTCCAAAGAAAAAACCACTTCGCTGAAAGATCGCAATTTATATCCCGACAACAAGCCGGTAAGCTTATTTATTTCTTCGTTGCCGACCAATATTTTAACCTTCCTTTTCTCTCTGTCTTTCAAAATGAACTTAAAATCCTTGTCCGCAAAATCGTCGTAGTCCTCTTGCGCCGCAAATTCCATTTGATAAGTTTTGTCCATTTTGTTCCTTAAATCATCCGCTATGAATTCAGAAACAATCTTGCCTTCTTTAATAATGGCAATTCTGTCGCAAGCGGCGTCTATTTCGGAAAAAATATGCGACGACAACAAAATCGTCTTGCCACGTTCTTTTTCTCCGTTTATAAATTTTATAAATTCGTCCTGCATCATCGGGTCCAACCCGCTGGTCGGCTCGTCCAATATAAGTATTTCGGGGTCGTGCATAAACGCCGCGACTACCGCCAGCTTTCGCTTGACACCCAGCGACATTTTTTTAGTTTCCATATCCCCGCCGAGATTGAATAATTTTATTAAGCGGTTCATTTGACTTAAATCTTTTATACCTCTTAATTCCACAATCATATTTAAAAACTCAAGGCCGCTCAAGCCGTCGGGCAATGAAACCTCTCCTGGCAAATATCCGATAAAGTTTTGTATAACGGACGAATTTTCCCATGAATCCATGCCCTTGACGCATATCTTACCTTCATGCGGTTTTGAAAAACCCATAATAAGCCTTATCGTGGTAGTTTTCCCCGCGCCGTTAGGTCCTAAAAACCCGAAACATTCACCCTTTCTGATATCGAACGATATATCGAAAACGCCTCTGGAAAAGCCGAAATCCTTCTTTATATTTTTAACGCTTACAACAGGCATCGCCGTCCCCCCCAATGTTATTACGGCTATATTATCACATTTAAGTTGACTAAGTCAACTTAAATGCCTGTTTTATGTCATTTTTCGCTCAAAACGCGATGACCTTAATTTAGATAAAGAATTTTTAAACGGCAAGAGCAAAAAATTGGGTATTGCATTATTTTTTATTTGTGCTATACTGTGTCTAACGTGAGCGGATATTCACAAGATTTACCCGACCGCCGTCTACGCAAACAACTTGATTAATCTTTTCTTCCAAATCTTCTTTGGAACGGTATTAGGACATACTGAATTTGAGCCATTCATTATTATTTATTACGGCTATGTTTACCCCGCACCCCGATACTGAAAATAAGGTTGTAAGAATACATAAAAATATAAAAAACTTCTTAATGGCAGTTCTTTTCATTTTAAAAACCCTCCGCCTGTATCTTTTTTTCAATCGTATTCATTTTACATTATTATATACGCCCTTGCAATATAGAAATCGCTAAATTAAATCGGGTATTGCGTTTATTGGCAAAAAATGGTATAAGTATAATATACTATTATAGACTGGGAGGTTAATTTTATGAAAAAAGTTAAGATAATTTCGATTATATTGGTAACATTACTTACATTTGTTTCGCTGTCGGCTTGCGCGAATACTCCGACATTGTATAAAGTCGAGCCGATGGAAAGGATTGAGGGCATTGAATATGGCGACAAACAGCCAAGCCGTTTTGCGGAGGATATGACGCAAAGAGTCTTCCCTGAATACAAATATGAAAGCTATATATTGGATTGGTTGCTGACAACAGAGGGAAACTTAAAACCTATAATTATGGATATCATTATTACCGATTGGGTCGGTGAATATCAAACTCTATCAGTTAATTCTATGGTGCCTACTATAGGTTTATTTAAGGCTCAAGTATTGAATGTTTTTTCGGATGATAAAGAATTGCTAGACAAAACAATAATAATTCAGTGTCTGAATACAAGTCAATTTACCTTTAATGAATTGCCTTCTTATGCGATTGGCAATCGATTTTTGATTTTTGCCAATAAAAAAGAAGACGCTAGCACCAGACTTGAAGGAGCAACAGGTTCTTATTACGGATATATTCAGCCATCTGCTGAAATAGATATAGTAACTTGTTCCGACGGCAAAGAATATTTAATACGTTGGCACAGCGACTTTAAATCAGAAAACGCGGATAAATTTATGATTACCGACCAAGAGATTATTAATATGGTTATGACCGAATTCACTGATAAAATTATGCTGCAGGCTAAACAAGAACGGTCTATGCCTTATTACATTTATCCATATGAGGAAATCAAAGATTATATGAGCGAGGTAAGAGGTGAATAAAAATGAAAAAACTAAATATTTTTCTTTTGGCTCTGATATTTTGTTTAGTACTTATTATACCATCCGTCGCACACGCCCATGAAGGCAGCCCCGATTTCGACTATTACGGAAACGAAGAAAC
>DAITPX010000064.1:5975-7720 GCA_036833365.1 Clostridia bacterium
GATTATTCCAATTCGTCGATGCCGAATGTTCTTTAAAGCAAGACTGCCATTTCGGCGGAGAAACATTAAAGAACATTCGGCATCGACGAATTGGAATAATCATTCAATATTTATGTTGAAAATACAAAAAGAAAAACTCCGGTAAGGGAGTTTTTAGATTGTTTTTAAATTTGAAAATTGAACTTCTTATTTATTCATTCTCTCAATCAGATAGGGAATGCACTCCTCAAATTTGACACCGTACCAGTGCTGCTGCTTGTCGGGAAGGGTGTGCTCGATGCACTCGACCACAAAGTCTGCCGCCAGCGCCGCCGCCTGCTCGATTGTTTTGCCCTGCATAAGCGCGCCGACAAAGCTGCTTGCAAAAACATCGCCCGTGCCGTGAGTTTCGCCGGGCACACGGTCGCGGAAATAGTAGCCGACACCGTCGGTCTTTGCATCGTAAACGGCGACGCCGAGTTTTTTGGGTTCGAAACTGACGCCCGTAAGCACGACCGTTTTGGCGCCCAACCCGGCTAGCCTTCTAAGAAAATCATGGAGCCATTCTTTAGTGTAGCCGTTTTCCACATAAGGCTCGCCCAGCAAGAATGCCGCTTCGGTGAAGTTTGGCAATATTACGTCGGCATAGGAACATAGCTTTGCCATTTTTCCCGCGAATTCCTTGTCAAAACCCGGGTAGAGCTTGCCTTTGTCGCCCATAACGGGGTCGATAATGACTTTGCAGCCGTCGATGCCAAATTTTTCAAAAATGTCCGCTATATATTCCAATTGTTTTTTGCTGCCGATATATCCCGTATAAATCGCGTCGAAGGCGATTTTTTCTTTTTGCCAATGCGCCGATATCAAAGGGATTTCCTCTGTAAGATCCCTGAAGGTATATCCGCTGAACCCGCTGGTATGCGTGGACAAAACCGCCGACGGAATAATGCAGGTTTCGACGCCCATAGCCGAAATAATAGGCAGCGCGACGGTAATCGAGCATTGCCCGAGGCAGGATATATCCTGAATTGTCAAAACTCTTTTTTGTTTCATTGTTGTTTTACCTCACAAAAATATTAGCTGAATCCAAAGGGCTTTATGCCGCTGAAATTAGTATAGACACAGGCTGCAAAAAAGTCAACCGAAACATCGGCGGTCTTTATTTATCGACAGTTTTGTCTAGTATGTATATTATTTTGGCGCTTTTGGTTTCACTTTGATATTAAAAAAAGAAAATTAAAAAGCCCCCGAAAAAGAGTTTTCGGGGGCTTCAATTTGTTTAACTTAAAAAACTATTTTGTCCAGTATGTCGTAGAAATTTTCTTTCATGCCCGCCGCGTCAAACGCCCTGTCGAAAATGTGGCTGCGGCTGACAAGGCCGAAATATGTTCCGAATATCAAGGTCCCGGCGTCCTCCGCCTGAAGTTTTTCCAAAATTTTCAAAGGATTGGAACGGTGCTCAAGCAAAAGATTTTCTTCCACCGCCTTCACCAGCGAAACCGCGCCCTCGGCGACGCCTTTTTGCGAGATATAGGTCGTCGTAAGCTGCGTCATAACCGTGGGATACAGGCAGGTGTCGTCTATCAGTTTGCCAAAAAGCGATTTTATCAAATCCAAACCCTGAAGGCTGCTTTCCGCACAATGATTGATAAGCTCGTTTACTTCGACGTTGCATATCGCTACCAGTAAATCCTTGCCGCTGGGAAAATGGTTGAACACCGTCGTGCGGCAAACGTTTGCATGGTCGGCAATGTCGTCAAAAGTGA
>DAITPX010000065.1:0-5957 GCA_036833365.1 Clostridia bacterium
GATACGAAAGCGCTGACGGGGGAATCGGTCCCGCGAAAAGCGCGTGCCGGCGACGACGTGATTTCGGGCTGTATAAATATAAACGGCGTTCTGACTGTCATCGTCACAAAAACGTTCGGCGAATCGACGGTCTCAAAAATTATCGAGCTTGTTGAAAACGCCGCAACAAAAAAAGCCCCTACGGAAAATTTTATAACTTCGTTTTCAAAATACTATACGCCCGTAGTGGTGGTGGTGGCGTTGCTACTCGCCGTAATTCCGCCGCTTGCGTTCGGCGAGCTTTGGGCCGAATGGATTCGCCGGGCGCTCGTGTTTCTCGTTATATCCTGCCCCTGCGCGCTGGTTGTATCCATTCCTTTAGGATTTTTCGGCGGAATAGGCGGGGCCTCGCGTAAAGGCGTACTTATTAAGGGCAGCAATTACCTCGAAGCTCTTAACAGGCTCGAAATAGTAGTATTCGACAAAACAGGAACTCTTACGGAAGGCGTTTTCGAGGTTACGGCGGTTTATATCCGGCAACCGGTGACGCGTGAAAAACTGCTGAAATACGCGGCTTGCGCCGAGGTTTTTTCAAATCATCCGATAGCGTTGTCGATTTTGAAAGAATACGGTGGGGAAGTGGATAAATCCCGCCTCGGCGGATATACCGAAATTGCGGGGCACGGCATAAGCGTTACGGCAAACGGGGAGAAAATTTTGGTCGGAAACGACAAGCTTATGCGCAAAGAAAATATTGAATTTTCCGAAGTGACCGACACGGGAACTAAAGTATACGTTGCGGCGGGCGGGGTTTACGCAGGTTGTATTTTGATTTCCGACAAAATCAAGCCCGACAGCCGTTTAGCGGTTTCAAGCCTCAAAAAGCTTGGCGTCAAAAAAACCGTTATGCTCACCGGCGACGACAAGAGCATAGCCGAGGCGGTTGGGGAAGAAATCGGCATAGACGAAGTATATGCGGGACTGCTGCCGCAGCAAAAGGTCGAAATAGTGGAGGCTTTAAACGGGCAAAAACGCCCGAATGGCAAGCTTGCTTTCGTGGGGGACGGAATCAACGACGCTCCCGTGCTCGCAAGGTCGGACGTCGGCATAGCGATGGGGGGCTTGGGCAGCGACGCGGCGATAGAAGCCGCCGACGTAGTGCTGATGACCGACGAGCCGTCAAAGCTCATAAGCGCTGTTAGTATTGCGAGAAAAACCAAGCGTATAGTATGGCAGAACATAATTTTTGCCCTGTCGGTAAAGGCGGTGTTTCTTATTCTCGGCGCCTGGGGCATTTCAGGCATGTGGGAAGCGGTATTCGCCGACGTAGGCGTTTCGCTTTTGGCGATACTCAACTCATTGAGGGCTATGAGAGTAAAATAGAAAATCCGCGAATTAAAAATGAAATTTAATTATAAAAACACCGCAAAATAGCGGTGTTTTTATGCTAAATAACTTTTATTGCCGTACGATTATAATTTATAGATTGCCTTAACTCAAAAATCAAACATCTAAGATTCAAGCAGATTTTTCGCCTCAACATATCTTTCTTTTGTCAAAATTGATACCGCATTGCCGTAATTGTTGCTGAAATTCGTCAAAGTTTCCGCCTCGGCCTCATAATCATTAACATAGCTCGCGTTGAAATAATAATTATATTCCTGGCAGAAGCTCATATTATATTCCATAATTTTCTCGTCCAAATCGCCGTGGTTTTCCTTAAAATTATTCAGCAAGTCCAGCGCGCTTATGCCGCATTCGTACCATTTTTTGTAGGTTTCACCCTGCAAGGTCATGTTGACCTTATAGCCATTGCGGGTAAATTCCAGATACAACTCCGTCACGGCGGGTTCCATGCCTATCAGGGCGTTTTTGATTGTCGATTCCTCGATGCTGTCAACGGGCTTCCATTTCGCTTTAAAAACGTAAATACCGGGTTTTTTAAATGTTTCGGCATCGTATTCCTCGATATATTTTCCCTCGTACGTCCACCCCATAAAGACGCTGTTCGCCTTGTAGGGACGGCAGAAGTACTTAAAATTCAAATCCTCCGACACCGTCCAAGGATATAAGTCCTCTCCTCCGTCGGTGTCGAATTTGATAATTGCCGTTTGCCTCGCCATATTCTGCCGCGCGTAGTCGCATATCGCCAACGCCGCGAGAGCCGCTGTCGCCAGCATGATTACTGATAAAAATATAATAATCGTTACAAATTTTGCTTTATTCATAATTATAGCTTGTATAAGAGCTGCCAAAATATTCCAAAACTCGCAAAAATTATCAAAATTATCAAAAATTTTTGCGAGTTTTGGAATATTTTGGCAGCTCTTATACAAGCTATAATTATCAAAATTATCAAAAATTTACGGTAAAACTGAGGATTGAATAAAAAACACAGGTATTTCTCGATTACGTCTTGCAATAATGTTATATTTTCATTATAATAAATCTTATATGAAGGGGGAATTATGTGCGATACGCTTTACAAAAAAATAGGGAATGACGCCTTGTTTTTGAAAAACAGCGACAGGTCTGCCAACGAGCCCAATTTGGTGATGTTTTATTCCAGGCGGAAAGCCGAGGGAATATTGCGTTGCACCTATATAAGTATACCCGACGAGGATAGCTTTTCGGTACTGCTCTATAAGCCATCGTGGATGTGGGGCGCGGAAATGGGTATAAACCAATTCGGCGTAACGGTCGGCAACGAAGCGGTCTGGACAAAGTCAAAAAATAAAAAAAATGAAAAACTGCTGGGTATGGATATGGTCAGGCTTGCGCTTGAACGGGGCAGTACCGCAAAACGCGCCCTTGACATAATACTTGATTTGCTCAACAAATACGGGCAGGGCGGCAACGCGGGCTACGACCACAGTTTTTATTATGACAATTCTTTTCTGATTGCGGACAAAAACGAAGCTTACGTGCTGGAAACCGCGGGGAAGGAATGGGCGTGGAGGCCTGCGGGAGAACAGTCCAACATTTCCAACCGCCTTTCGATAGAATCGGACTATTTTTCGAGCTCTTCGGAGGGAAACTTTAAGAAAACTAATATAGAACACGTTTTTTCTTTTTTCTCAGGCTCAAAGCAGCGCAAAGCTCAGGGCGAGCGCAGCCTTAACGAAATAAGCGATTTTTCAAAAAAATCCGCATTTCGTATATTAAGGTCGCATTATGACGGTTCCTGTGACAAAAAGCTTTTTTCAAAAGGCAGCGTAAAAAGCCTTTGCATGCATTCGGGAGGCTTAGCCGACCATACGACGGGGAGCATGGCGGTTTTCTTCGAGGGCGGCAAGCCTTATATTTGGGTTACCGGTTCTTCTACCCCGTGCCTGTCGGCGTTTAAACCCGTATTTTTTGGAAAAATCGGGGCGCCGGTATTTGACGACGAAAAGTCGAGCGTGGATTACTGGCTCAAGCGCGAGCTCGTCAACAGGGCAATATATTGCGGCGTGATAAACGCGTCACAGCACAGGGAAAAAATATCCGCGCTTGAAAATTCTTTTATCGACAAAGCGGACAGGATTATCAGTTCTGGCTCCGGTGACGGGGAATATAGTAAGTTTTGCGCTGAGTGCGCCGAAAACGAGCAGGAGTTATATGACAGCTATGACGGTTTGGTAAGCGTTATCGAAAAAGACCCTAAAATATTAGGAAGATATTGGTTTAACAAAACGCTTAAGCTTGGCAAAAATGTTTTTGAAAAAGATTTATGCAAAAGAAAATAAACAAAATAATTATCGCGCCCGATTCCTTTAAAGGAACTATGTCTTCGATCGAGGTGGGTAAGATTATTGCGGATGCCGTCAGGGCGGTGCTGCCCGAATGCGGTATAATCAGCCTTGCTATTGCCGACGGAGGCGAGGGCAGCATAGACGCGTTTTTGCATAACAACAGCGGCATAAAAGTTCCGTGCAGGGTAACCGGCCCTAACTTTAAAAAAGTTGACTGCGTATTCGGCTTAATCGAAGATAAAGCGATAGTCGAAATCGCGCAGTGTGCCGGTCTGCCCTTGGCAGAACCCAAAAACCCTGGCATTACCACCACTTTTGGAGTAGGCGAATTGATAGACGAGGCAATCAAAAGGGGCGCGCGCGAAATAACCCTAGCTCTCGGAGGAAGCGCGACCAATGACTGCGGGGCAGGGATGGCGGCTGTGCTCGGCGCTGTGTTTTATAATAAAGAGGGAAAGGCATTTGTTCCCGTCGGCGAAACGCTTAGAGATATAGTCAGGATAGATATAAGCGGGGTAAGGGAAAAACTCAGGGGTATTAAAATAAAAGCCATGTGCGACGTGAAGAACGTTCTTTACGGCGAAAACGGGGCGGCGTATATTTACGCGGGACAGAAGGGGGCAGGGCCAAAACAGATAACAGAGCTGGATGAGGGGCTGAGGCACATAGCGCGGATAATATACAGGGATACGGGCGTTGATGTTTCCTCAATTCAGGGCGGAGGGGCCGCCGGAGGGCTTGGCGCGGCTTGCGCGGCTTTTTTGGGAGGCAGCCTTATCAGCGGCATAGACGCGGTATTGGAGATGTGCGGGTTTGAAGAAACGGCGGCGGACGCGGATATTATCATAACGGGAGAGGGCAAATTTGACCGGCAGAGCCTTATGGGAAAGGTTGTAGACGGCATATCCAAAAAATCTCCCGACAAGGCAAAACTGATAGTCATAGCCGGTAAAATCGACATAAGTGAAACCGACTACAAAAAAGCCGGCATTTATGCCGTTTTTCAGACATCGGCGCCCGCCAAAACATTTGAGCAAATAAAGCGGACCTGCCGGGAGGATTTATATTTAACTGCAAAAAAAGCCGTAGAAACGCTGCTATAAATTAATGAAATAAAGTTATCGTCAAACAGAGTAAACAAACTTATGGCGAAATATGCGGGGCAACGGAAAGTGGCGCATGTTCGCCGCTTTTTTGCCGTATATGGCAAGTGTAATCGCGTTTTAATTAATTTAGAGGCAGTTTGCGGGTATCTTAATATTTTTTAAATATAAAGGATATAAAAAAATGAATTTTTCGGAATTAAAAATTTTTCAAGTTAAGCCTGATAGATTAGCGGACTTTGAGAGCCTGGTACAAAAAATTGCAGCAGAGCAAAAAAGACAGGCGGGTTGTATTGACATTAAATATTTTAAGCGTTTTTTCACCATAGACGGAACGGGCAGTATCGAATACGGAAACCCTCCGAGGGAGCTGACGAAAATAGTAAAATGCGTAAAATATTATTCTTATTGGGAATTTGACAATAAAGAAAGCTACGGCAAAGCGACAGAATGGTTTTTTAAAAGTTACATTAAAGACATTGAAAGATTGCTTTTAATGCCTTTTGATATAAATTGCGGAAACGCGCTGATATAAAAATCTTCATTTAAAGGCAGGCGGAGGGCGTAAAAAACTAACCGTCTTTCTCTTTGAACGAGGATAAAATAATGGCTCACACTTTGACAAAAACGTCGTGATGTAATATAATAAAACACCGTATAGGGCGGGGGCAGTTTAGGTCGATTGGTCTCAAAGTCAACTATTTTTAATTAGAACTGAAAAGGTAAGCCTATACACACAGATTTTGTGTGAAGGGCTTTTTATTTTGGAGATATAAAAATTGTTGAGACTGCCGTAACAGCAATAATATCTTTTATCAGCACGAATATCGATAACATATTTGTGATTGTTTTGCTTTGTTTACAACTGCAATCACGGCATAAAACAGTCAAAATTGTAGCCGGGCAATATATCGGTATCGGCGTTCTTGTCGGGTTGAGCTTAGGCGGGACATGGCTTATATCATTTATGCCTTCGCAGTACATAGGGTTTCTTGGGTTTATACCGATAGCATTAGGCATAAAGGCGATTTTTGATTACAGGAAAGAAAAAAGAAAAAGAAAAGCAAAGATCGAGCAAGAGGGCGCTGAGAAAACATCCCACAGCCCAAAGCGCACTAAAAGAAATTTTGAAATATTAAGC
>DAITPX010000065.1:5993-7704 GCA_036833365.1 Clostridia bacterium
GTATGTTTTTTTAGTTACAATCGCTAATGGTGCGGATAATATTGGTGTTTATATTCCGCTTTTTACGGGATACAACAGTCGGCAACTGATAATCGCCGTTTTGATTTTTGCCGCGCTGTTAGCCGTATGGTGTTTTGTCGGAATCAAAGCAGCAAGCCTTCCTGCTATTAAAAATAAGCTGGAAAAATACAAACACATAATAGTTCCGATTATATTTATTGCCCTCGGAGTATATATAATGGTTAGAAGCGGTTTGTTTTTATTATTCGCAACGTAAAGGTGTAGCGCGTTGCCATTTTTTCATATTAAAGGGCTTTGGTTTTGCAAAGCAGGCTAAAACGTGATTGTGCAAAAATTAAACGCTTTAATTTTTGCGCCGACGATGGCTCACAAAAACTAAACAAGGGCAAAAATTCAAAATACATCGCAAAACACGCAGGCATAACGCCTCACAAAAGTAAGCAGGAACAGAGAAGCAGCAGGAAAGCAAAAACCGCTATAAACGTTTTTTTGGAAAAAGAAAACACGGCCGAACGTATCTTTGTTCGGCCGTTTTCATTTGGTGGGAAGAGGTGGATTCGAACCACCGAAGTCGACGGACGGCAGATTTACAGTCTGCTCCCTTTGGCCACTCGGGAATCTTCCCATAAGGTTGGAGCTGGTGATGGGAATCGAACCCGCAACCTATTGATTACAAATCAATTGCTCTGCCTAGTTGAGCTACACCAGCGAACTTTTCTATAAAATAAAAAAAATTCTAAGTGGTGCCTCGGGGCGGACTTGAACCACCGACACGGGGATTTTCAGTCCCCTGCTCTACCTACTGAGCTACCGAGGCATTGGCGACCTGGATGGGACTCGAACCCACGACCTCTAGCGTGACAGGCTAGCGTTCTAACCAACTGAACTACCAGGCCATTTAGTGCAAGGGGGACAAAGCAGGAATGTTGGTGGGCCTTCAGGGACTCGAACCCCGGACCAATCGGTTATGAGCCGACCGCTCTGACCAACTGAGCTAAAGGCCCTCGTATGGTCGGGGTGAAAGGATTTGAACCTTCGGCCCTATGGTCCCAAACCATATGCGCTACCAAACTGCGCTACACCCCGTCTGGTGTTCCTGCTTTTGCAACAATAGCCTAATTAATTTAACCTATTTTCGGCGAATTGTCAATGTTTTAGGGCTATTTTCCCGAAAAATTATCAAATATTTTTGTGCAATTTTTTTTATTTTTCGACACATTACTTTTTTTTACGCTTTCCCCCGTGTGTTAAATTTTAGTTACTCGGCTTGGAGGTGTTGTGAATGGATGTGCTTGCAAAAAAGGTCGGCGGCGATTTGATTTTAAGCTTTATCGGCGAGCTTGACGACCATTCGGCGGCGTCGGTGCGTCAAAAACTCGACGGCGTAACCGAATCGAATAACTTTGACGCCGTCGTATTCGACATGTCGAAGCTCACCTTTATGGATTCGACCGGCATAGGCGTTTTAATCGGCAGGTACAAAAAACTCAAAGACCGCCACAAACTTTATATAAAAAACCCTTCAAAAAATGTTGACATGATTTTTCAAATTTCGGGATTGTACAGCATAATGCCGAAAATTTAGGAAAAAAGGAGAATTTATGTTTGAAAACAAGATGACGCTTTCGTTTTTGGCCGTTTCGGCGAATGAAAGTTTTTCCAGAAGCGCGGTTGCGGCGTTTTGTTTGGG
>DAITPX010000066.1:0-5536 GCA_036833365.1 Clostridia bacterium
GAAGTTTCTTCGCCGTCGCTTTAAATGTTGTAAGCATAAATATAGCCTCCTGTTATTATATTGTCCATAAAAACCGCGTTTTTTGCCTAATAATTTTAGGCGTTTTCAATTTTGAAATTTCCGCCTCTTATATTTTTAGGTTAATCGCGCTTTCTTATAAACTGATTTTATTATTCTTTGCCCCGAAGTTTTGTCAACCGATTCCGATGTTTTTTGCGGGGAAGTTTCCTGAACTTTATTCGCTTTACAACTTGCGCTGCTTTTTTAAAAGGTATATTCAAATTGTTTAATTAAAGGAAAATTATTAACGATATCCGTTAGCCGTTTTTCAGGGACGGCACATTCTTTCTTTCGCTTGAAAATAAACCGCGCCGACTAAAGCCTATTTCGCCGCCATAAACGTGAGAACTGCCGCGGAAAACAAAACTTTCGCCAAACGAACCGTTAAGTTTTCGGCATAGATTTTCTATATTTTTTGCCGAACGCCGAAGCCGTTCGGTTTTTTGGAAAGAATTTTCATTTTCCTCAAATTAATTCGAATTTTATCTATTTAATATCTTGCCGCGTTTCGCTTCAAATGCCCGAACCTTGTTTACTCGTAAACGACAGCCTCCTCAATATTAAAAACAACTCACAGAGCGCACGTTTCCCTAAAGCGTTAACGGTTTCCTCTCGCATTTGCCGGCTCGAAATTCCACACTGTTTTGGAGTCGGATTATGGCGCCGGCCCGCGTAGTTTCGGGGTTTTTTTGCATTTTTAGCCATAGAACGCGCATAAATTATTTTGTAAATATTAAATTGGCGGGAGTGGTTCGATAAATTTCGACAATTTTCCCCAAAATACTCAAATTGCCATTGGACGGTTAGGTGATAAAATGAATTTAAAACTGAAAAAGTCTACAAAAATACTGGTTTTGGCCATGGCCATATTCTGCGCGGTGTCGCTGGCGTTGTCAAACCCGCTGTCGGCGGCGGTTGCCAATTCCAAGCTCAAGCCCATTTACTGCGTCAAAACGGAGCAAAAAAAGGTGTCCCTGACTTTCGACGCGGCGTGGGGCAGCGACAAAACGCTGGCGATTTTGGACATTTTGGACGAATACAACGTCAAAGCGACTTTTTTTCTGGTGGGATTCTGGATTCGCGCAAACCCCGAGCTGGTCAGGGAAATAGCGCGCCGCGGGCATGAAATAGGCACTCACAGCATGACGCACCCCGAAATGAGCAGGCTCAGCTATGAAAAAATGCTCGAGGAGCTCACCGAAAGCGCGAAAATGATTACCGACCTCACCGGCGACAAAGTGGAAGTTTTCAGGCCGCCGTTCGGTGACTACAACAACGAGTTGATACGCGCGTGCGAGGCGGCGCACCTTTTCGCGATACAGTGGGACGTGGACAGCCTCGACTGGAAAGGGCTTAACGCTTCGCAGATTGCGGTGCGGTGTCAAAAGGCTTCCGAGGGTTCCATAATACTTTTTCACAACAACAGCGACCACATCGTGCAGGCGCTGCCCGTGGTTATCGTCGCTCTTATGACCAAAGGACTCGGTTTTGCGCCGGTCGGCGAGCTTATCTACCGCAGCGATTACGTAATCGACAACAGCGGCAGGCAGGTCAGCGTAAAACCAAAAACGTAAAAATAATAAACCGTTTGGCTAACCAAACGGCGGAATAGGGAGGAATATATGAACTACACAAGCAACAACCGTGCAACCATCTCGGGAAAAGTGACAAGTGAAATTCAATTCAGTCATGAAGTGTTTGGCGAAAAATTTTACCAAATAATGCTCGAAGTCAAACGCCTCTCTGAAATGTGCGACCTGATACCTGTTACTCTATCCGAAAAACTGCTTGGCGTCACCGACATAAGCGTAGGGCAGAGGGTGACCGTGATAGGGCAGTTTAGAAGCTACAACAAGATAATGGACAACCGAAGCAAATTGATGCTCACAGTGTTCGCCGTAGACATAATGCCCATCGACGAAGCAATCAACAGCAACACGATTGAGCTCATCGGGTTTATCTGCAAGCCGCCGATTTTCCGCACGACGCCCTTCAACAGGGAAATATGCGACATACTGCTTGCCGTCAACCGCGCTTACAACAAAAGCGACTACATACCCAGTATCGCATGGGGGCGCAACGCAAGGAGCATGAAATACCTTTCCGTGGGCGAGCAGGTTCAGGTTTTCGGGCGGATTCAGAGCCGCAACTACACAAAGCGCGTCAGCGACGAGGTTGTGGAAAACCGTGTGGCCTACGAAGTGAGCATAGCCAAAATCAGTCTGGGCGAAAACATCGACTACATGGAAAACGCCGTGGCGGCGGTCAGCAGCTCGTACAACAATCCGAATTACTGAGGGTAAGCAAGGGGCAAACCGCGGAGGCTCCGACAACACAAGGAATTATTTGAAAAATTTTATACAGCACAAAATATATCTGAAAAGGAAATCGGTTAGATTATAAGCGCGAAAAAAATTTTGCATATCGGCTTAAAACGGAACATTTGCCGAAATCAAATAGGCGTAAAAAATTTAAATTGCAGCCTGAGTCCGATATCGAAATGCCGCCGCTACTGAAAAATATTCATATTGCGGGCATAAAAAACAACAGTTAAAAAATTTGGAATTCCACGGAAAAAAATTCATTGCTAAAGCACAAAAGTTTTTGGCCGCCAGCCGAATTTTTAGAAGGTTTTTAAATATAAAAACTCAGTAAAAAAAACCGTTCGCTAAGAACGGTTTTTTTGTCCCGCTTTTTTGAAGAGGGAGAAAAAATACAGCCGTTTTAATCAAAAATAACGGCGTTTTTTTCGGTTTTTTAAGGCTTTTTTTCATATTTTAAGCGTTTTGTTCATCCATATTTTGCCAAAAACGGCTTTTAATTTAACATTAAATACAAATTCTCAAGAGGCCAGTAATTGCCGCCGCCGTAATAACCCGCGGTTTGCGGTAATATTCGGGAATGAAAAAACCCGCGGTTTCGGCGGGTTTTAATATCGTTATTATTTGTCCGCCGTTTTTTCGGCTTGGAAGGGGTCGGGGTCGTCTTCGGGCGGGACAGAGTGCTTTTTGCGCCGTTTCGCCATAATCACGAAAAATACCGTCCCCAAAACCAGCAGTATGCCCAGGACAAGCCCCAGCGCCAGATAGTTTGTCAGCCCGTCCTCGATTAGGTATTCCGCGTCGAGGTAGCCGATATATTTTTCGCCGCCCACGCTTACCTGCGCAAGCGCGACGTTGTTTTGGTCGATCGAAATTATGCTCACCTGTTTGCCTGAGGAAAGCAAAATGGGGTTGCCGCCGGCATCGTTCATAGGGGTTTGGAGCGATGCGTCCTTAAAAAGCCCCAGGCGGCTGTTTAAATCGGTGTTGACGGTAAAGCGCCTTACCTCGGTTTGGGGCGAAACGGTTATGTTCGTTATGAGCGTCTGGCGCACGAAACCCTCCTTGGTTTTGCCGTCTTTTTCGTAAGAAACGTAAAACCAGTCGGCGTTGCTTTCCGTCAGCCCTTCGTACCTGTCCGAAATGTTGATAACCGTGTCCTTCGGGACGTTTTCGACGACGAACGTTCCCGCGTCGTCATAGTAGGGAAGCGAATAGATATACGCGGTGGCGACCGCCTGCCCTATGAATTTGTATTCGGTGCCGATGAGTGCCAGATTTTCGTCGTTAGGGTAACCGACCGAGCCCGTTTTCGGGCCCTTTTCCAGCCAGCCGAATCCGCCCTTGTAAAACACGTAATGGTAAGGGCTGCTTTCGGCGCCGTCGTAGTGCAGAATCAAAAAGGAGTCGCCCGCGGATAGCAGCTTGTAGGGCGCGGGCTTGAGGGATTTGCTGGCCTCGTAGAGAATATTTGTGGGGTATTTTTCGGCGTGGGCGAAGGAAAAACCGTCGAATGCGGCGGGGACTTCCCTGTCCACCTTGTCGTTGCCTATCCCGAAGCCGTCTACCTTTTCAAACGCGCCGTCGCGGTAGAGGTACTGGGAGATTTTTTTGTCGCCGCCCAAAACCAAAAGATAATTGTTGTGGAAAAAAGCGTCGGTTACGCCCTCCCCCGGCGACAGAAGCGCCGTTCCGTCGCGCTTCACAAACTTTTCAGAGTTGAAAAAGACGTATTCCTCCCCGGCTCCCAAAACCCTGTCCGCGCCGTTTGCGAGCGTTTCGGGGTCGGAAAAACCTTCCTCGTCCGAATATGTCATAAAGGTTTCGCCGTAGATGAAGCAAACCTTTCCGTTTGCGGACGAAACCGATTTTGTCTCGGTTAAGGTCGTATTAATGGGCTTGGACGTTTGCGTTTCGCGGTTGTATTCGACAAGCTTTTTGTCCGTCAGAAAATAAATCATGCCGCCGCTCAGCGTAAAATCTATTATTCCCGCGGCGTCGATTGTGCCGCCCGGAGCCAGAACTTCGCTCGAGCGGTCGATGCCGAGGCTGAGGATTTTGTCTTTCTGCATTGCATAGAGGTTTACGCCGTCCACGTAGATTTTTTTCGTCACACCGTTTAAATAATAAGTTTTCCTTTCCGTCAGGTCGGCGGAAATCTGGTGGATTACGGTGTTTTTTCCGTCGTCGATAATGTCCACGGCGTAAATCGTGCCGCCGTCCACAAAAATATCTACCGGCTGTATAAGATAGACCGTGTCTGCGGCGGGCGTATCGGCGGACGCCTGCGCGGGAACAAGGCAGGGCGCGGCGAAAAGCAGCAGCAATAAGAGGGCTAAGATTTTATTTTTCATAAGGTACCTTCGTTAATTATCTTTCGGTTGATTTTTAACAAGTTTTAAGTAAATTAAAATAATTATAACAAATAACGCCCCGTTTTACAAGCAATCTTTTATTTTAGCGGGGCTTTTTTAAGTGTCGGGGCAAAAAAATTGGCACGCAAACCCTTTTATGACATGGCGGTGTCATAGTTTAAATGCTACTATTGATTTGGAAACGATGATTCGGAAGGCTTTTTTGGGTTAATTCGCGCAAAAGCTTTTTGACTTTTCGGTTTTGAGAGATGTGTAAAAAAATCAAAAGTTCCGCTACGGAACCTCCCAAGTTTTGACGGATTGGCACAAGATGTTAAGACGCGGAGGCAATGACGATTCGGTTAAACGCGCTTTCATAAAAAAGGCGCGTACCATGGCTTTGTTCTACGCTTTTTTCTTGATACTCCCGAAAAGCGAGGTTTTTTCGCATAATTTCAAATTTGCTTAACGAAAATTCGTTTTCTCCCGGCTTGGGCCTTTCGGCGCAGTTCACCCATGCGCCAGGGCGCGTTGCCCCTTAGCCTCCGCATTGAAAGCCGTATTTTTCCCTGAAGTAAGCCTTTAAGGTTTAACCTTCGCATAAACAAGCCCGAAAAACAGCCAAAAAAGCCGTTTTAGTTCGGGAAGTTTGCCGGATAGTTGATGTCTCCGTCGACGCAAGAAAAATAATTTTCTAAGGAGAAAGAAACTATGGAAAAAATCGCGCTGACTTTGCTCAGTTGTTACCCCGACATAAGCTTTTATGCCGCGGGAATCGAGGCGCTCATAAGACGGATTGCC
>DAITPX010000066.1:5546-6858 GCA_036833365.1 Clostridia bacterium
GCATAAGCATGAGGAGACACAAAACCACCTTTCAGCAGGCGAGCGACATAATCGCACTTATCGAAAAGAAAAACGACTTGCTTTGGCTGAAGGACATAATCGGAAAAACCCTGGGGCGTTTGGCCGATAAACAGAAATTGCTCGCGCGGCGGGCTTTTTTTGAGAAAAAGTCCAAAGAGGAAATTATGGAAGAAATGAACCTGACAAAACGTACTCTTTACCGCCGTTTGCACGCGCTGCTGGTGAGTTTTGCAAAAAACCTTGCCCTCGGGCAATTCGACAGGGAATGGTTCGAGGAGGAGTGCCTGAAACAGAGCTGGATAAAAAATATCCACAGGCGCGAAACGAAGCTTTTGCCCTAAAAAAGGCTCGGGGCGCCCTTTCGGGCGGGAGGCATGAGCCGAAAAAGGGGGCGGAATAGTTTCGGTGCCGTTTACAAAAGAAAAAACGCCGCAGTCCGGCGGGGGATTAAGCTTAAAAAGTTTATTTTTCCAAACGCCGGACCGCGCTTGGCGGCTTGGGGCGTGTTAATCAGGGAATCGGGTTTATAAGGGTGGTCTATTTAAGGGAGAATCATTTAAAAAATCAACAAGAAAATCAGTTTGAATAAAATTTTGCGTTAAAAGAGGTTGCCTGAAGTATTTTGTTCGGGCGGCGACAGGCGCTCATTTAGTCGAGCAAATTTTATGCGCCGAGGGAAACGGCAGGATAAATGCGGTGTGAGGTAATTGTTCAAAAAAATGCTGTCACCGTTCTTATATTAAACGGCTTTAAGCAGCGGAGTGGACGAAGGGGAAAAGGAATTGAGAATTATTGCGTGACAAATGCGGTTTGCCGCATAGCCGGCTTAAAGGTAATCGTCGAAATAGCGGGGCTTGGGGCGTTTGTCTTCGGAGGTTTTGGTGGCGGTGGCGACGGATTTGAAGTTACTTTTTTCGCGCTTTTTGCTTTCCTTGACCTGCGGGCTGAAAAGCATGACGACTATCACCACCGAGGGGATTGTGATAAGGAGAATCAGCGCGAGCTGTACGCCGTCGAAAGCGCCCGGCTCGGGCTCCGGTTCGTTGGGGTCGGGCTTGTTCGGGTCCGGGTCAACGGGGTCCGGGTCGGGGTCGACGTTGGGATTTTTCAGTGGCGTGGGGTGGGGCGGAATGTTCGCCTTTGAAGTCAGCGCGCTGTTGACGTAGCCCATGCAGTCGCCGAAATTTACATAGTACCAATAAACCCCGCCCACGACGAGCGAGCCGTAGTACGCCATGGTTTGCGTTATGGCAAAAGCATAGTCTCATCTTTTGTCGCTGGCTGCTTGTTA
>DAITPX010000066.1:6868-7686 GCA_036833365.1 Clostridia bacterium
GTCGCGCGCAGGAGTACGCTGCTTTTTTCGTCGGGAAGGAGATGGATTTTCGCGCTGTCCGCCGCGACGCTGACCGTCGCCGACGGGTAGAAGGGCGTGACGGGCGTGGTTTCGGTTGCCTCGACCTTGGAAATAAGGACATATCCGGTAATTTTGTTGAACATGCCGACGTTATCGCTTATTTCCACCCTGTAGTAAACCCCTTCGACGCCTGTAACTTTGGCGTAATAGGTTTGCTCCAGGGCGAAAAGCGGCTTGGAATTGCTTGCCGAGGCGTATAGGTAGGTGTCGTTTGTTATGACGCGCACGTAGGGCGGCACAGTAGCGCCCTCGGCAAAGAGAGGCAAAGGGGCCGCCAAAAGAAATATCGTAAGAATGAGCGCGAAAAATTTTTGCATAATTCAAATTTAGCACACAAAAAAAATCTTACGACAGCAAGATATGTCGAAAATTGGAAAAGTATGAATGAGTTGATTGACAGCCTGCGTTCCGTCGCCGCCGAACAGAGGAGGCGGGCGGAGCTGAAGCTGAATTTTTACAACAAAGGAAGCAAAATCCACAAAAAGCAGATGGAGTTTCACCGATGCCTTTCGGGCAACCGGTGGGTTTTCGGCGGCAACCGCACGGGCAAGACCGAATGCGGCGCGGTGGAGACGGTTTGGCTGGCGCGCGGGATACACCCTTTCAGGAAAAATATACAGAACGCTTCGTGCTGGGTGGTGTCGCTGTCGGCGCAGGTGCAGCGCGACGTGGCGCAGGCGAAAATTTTGGAATACATAGACAAGCGGTGGGTAAGCGAAATCGTCATGACAGCGGGG
>DAITPX010000067.1:0-7636 GCA_036833365.1 Clostridia bacterium
ATTTACGTCGTTGTCAGCATGGCTATCATGACCCGCGTTTCGGACAAAATTTACGGCGTAATTGGCGAGGATTTCGTAAAAGGAATCCACAGCAAGGCCGAGCTTGACGCTGAAAAACGCTATATCTGCCATTTCCCGCAGGACAATACAATTTGGTCGGTCAACAGCGGCTACGGCGGCAATGTGCTTTTGGGCAAAAAATGCTTCGCCCTGCGCATAGCCTCCAACCTCGCGCGCAAAGAGGGCTGGCTTGCCGAGCATATGCTTATTTTGGGCGTAACCCGCCCCGACGGCAAAAAACACTACATCGCGGGCGCTTTTCCCTCGGCGTGCGGCAAAACCAACCTCGCAATGCTTATCCCGCCCAAAGAATTTTTGGATAAAGGTTACAAAGTCGAAACCGTGGGCGATGACATAGCGTGGATACGAGTGGGCAAGGACGGCGCGCTTTATGCCACAAACCCCGAATACGGCTTTTTCGGCGTGGCGCCCGGCACCAATATGAAAACCAACGCCAACGCCATGCTCTCCTGCCAAAAGGACAGCCTCTTGACAAACGTGGCGCTGAACCCCGCCGACGACACCGTGTGGTGGGAAGGCATGTCCGACGCGCCCGAAAAACTCGTCGACTGGACGGGAAAGGAATGGCACAAGGGCGACGAGGCCAAGGCCGCGCACCCGAACAGCCGCTTTACCGCACCCATAGTAAACTGCCCCTGCCTTTCGCCTGAGTTTGAAAACCCCGAGGGCGTCAAGCTTTCGGCGATACTTTTCGGCGGAAGGCGCGACGACACCGTGCCTTTGGTATACGAGGCTAAAAATTGGCGCCACGGCGTGTTTATGGCAAGCGTTATGGCAAGCCAGACGACGGCCGCCGCCGCGGGAGCGGTGGGAGTTTTGCGCAGAGACCCGTTTGCGATGCTTCCTTTTTGCGGCTACAACATGAGCGACTATTTCGCGCACTGGCTGGAAATGGAAGCCGTTTTGCCCAACACCCCGAAAATTTATAACGTCAACTGGTTCCGGAAAAAAGACGGCAAGTTCCTCTGGCCGGGTTTCGGCGACAATATGCGCGTGCTGGACTGGATTATCGACAGATGCGAGGGCAAAGCGCAAGGCAATCAAACCCCTGTCGGAATCGTGCCCAAAATCGACGAGCTCAACACCGACGGTCTGGACATAGGCAAAAAGGATTTGGCAAGCCTGCTTGATATAGACAAAAATCTGTGGAAAAAAGAAACCGACGACATCGAAAAGCATTATGAAAAATTCGGCGACAGGCTGCCCGAACCGCTCCGCAAAGAGCTCGACACCCTGAGGAAAAACTTAAAGTAACCGCCATATGAAAACAGCCCTTTTTGAAAAAGTGCCGCAGGAGCAATTCGCCCTCGATGGCGGCGGCGATATAGCAAGAGTCAGATTGCCCGTGCGCGCCACGGCGGGCTCGGCGGGATACGATTTTTTCCTCCCCCATGCCATTGAACTGGCGCCCGGCGAAAAAATTACCGTTCCGTCCGGCGTAAGGTGCTTTCTTGCGCCCAGCTGCTTTTTGGCGATTGTGCCCAAAAGCGGATTGGGAACAAAGTACTGCCTAGGGCTCGCCAACACGGTAGGCATAATCGACAGCGACTATTACGGCGCTAAAAACTTCGGGCATATTTTGGTCGCCCTTATAAACCGCGGCGCGGAAACGGTAATTTTGCCGCAAGGGAAAGCCTTTGTGCAGGGTATAATTTTGCCCTACCTCACCGCCGACAACGACGGCGCCTCGGGCACAAGGACGGGCGGGCACGGCAGCACGGGGCTGTAACAGGCCGTTAATTTTAAATAAAAGAGAGGGCGGATTAATTTTAATATCCGCCCTCTTTTTGTTTTAGCTTTCGGGATTGGGGTTTTCTGTGAACTTAGCGTAAATCGTTGTGTCCTTGGTTATTTTCATAGTTTTGAAATCGAATTTCTTAGTCATCCCCTGGTCCTGGTACCAATTATCGAAGGTGTAGCCTTCTTTGGTGGGTTTTGTCGGCGCAGTGGCCATCTTTCCGCCCTTGACGTTTTGCGTGGTGATAAGCGTGCCGTTGTCATAATAGCTTACCTTATAAGTTTTCGCGCAGCCCGCGATGAGCGTCCCGAGCAAAACCAAGCACATCAGAACAAAAATTACTCTCAAACTTTTTTTCACCTTTTTTTCCTCCTTTTAATTTATATTGCTTCAAAAGATTTTTTTTATGTTTCAAATTCCTCGTTTTTGTCCACTTCGGCTTCCACCGTGAATTTTATTTTGCTTAAAATCTGCGGATTATCTTGCTTGTAGGCAATCCACTTTTTGCCGTATTTTTTGTAATACTGGTCGCTTATGCCCAAAAAGTCGCAGTTGGTTTCCACCGACTTGTCTATGACAGCCTTGACGTAAGCCTTTACCTGCTCCTCGACCTGCTTTTTCATGGAAGGGTCCAAAGAGCTGAACTTCTTTTCCAAAAGCTTGCTCACTTCGCCCGTGGAGTCCGTCCTCAGGCGTTCGCAGTCCATAAAAATTTTGATATCATAGGTTATTGTGCCGCTTTCGTCGAAATTCAATTCTTTTTCTATTTTTTTCGCTTTCGTGCCTATGCCGACCTTGTGCGAATACGCCTGCGGCGTGACGGACGCCTCCACCGCAAAGGTTTCGAACGCCGACGGCTCGGTAAGCAGCGTCATCCCCCTTATTTCTTCCTTTTCAAGCTCGGCGACATAAGAAAAGTCGGTAAAAACCGCCACGTTATCCGTCTTGAAAAAGCCAGTCTCTTTTTTAGTTTCCTGCCCGCTCGCGTCCTCGTCCTTTTCAAACGTAAGGAGGGTCAGGTACCCCGACGCCGAGGACGTCATTTGCGAGACTATAAATTTCGACATATAATTAAAGGGTATACCGGTATTGCCCTCGCTGCCGCTGATTATGCTCTGAAGCCCGAACGAAACGCTCTGGTCCAAGGGCGTCACTTTGCCGAAAAGCTCCTTGGCGCCGCCTTTGCAGCACGCGACAAGCGAGCCGTCGGGAAAGGCGTCGGATTGTATAAAATGCCCGAAAAAATTTTCGAGGTTTTCGTTTTTATACAGCCCCTCGCCGAGCACCATAACGCCGCATTGGCTTATGGACGGCAGCTTGCCAGTTTTGACATATATGTCGTAAATTGCGAGCGAAACGGTCTTGCCCTTGCCCGTTACCATCTGCGAAAATTGCGACGACCCGCCGCCTTCGGGGGGCGCCTGCTTAGCGCAAATCACTTCGCCGGTCACCTCATAATTGCCGTCGGCGTAATCTATTCCCAGCCCCACGATTATCGCCCTGTCCTTGATGGTGTTTACGACATAGGAATTTGAAATAAACATCAGCACCATCGCCACCAAAACGATTATCAATAATTTCTGCAAAGGCTTCATGCTAGGCCCTCCTCGGATAGACGGTTTTGGCTTTTTCTTTTTTCATCGCTATATGAACCAACAGCGGCAGCAGCAGCGGCAGCAAAAACTGCACCGGCCAAAACACCGCGCTGTGGAAATCGATATTCATTTTGTTCAAAATCAAATCCCCCGCGGGTATAAAAAGGGGTACGATTATTATAGGCAAAAACATAATCGCCGGCACCCAATTGTGGAATCTGCTTTCCCCTAAGCCGAATAAATACGCAAGGCATTTGTAGCCGCAGAAAAAATTCACCGCCATCTTGAGGAAAAAAGCCAAAAGCCAAATGGCCACCGCCAGCCAGTCAAGCCTGCCGCTTGTCGTCGTGCTTATGCTGAACTGCGAAACCTTGCTTATCATCGAATCGGCAACCGTCGTCAGCTGGTCGTACAAGCCGATATAAACCACATTTATAAAAACGGTTACGCCGGAACTGACACCGAAACCGAAGCTCATGCTGCCGAAAACGTTTTTGTTGGGCCTGAACTTGTCCATAATAAAAAGCAAAAACAAGTAATCTGAAAACCATAATGTACCGTTAAACGCCGTCGTCAGAACGGGCCCCGGCCCGTCGTCCAAAATAGGCTTCAGGTTGCTGAAATCGGCTTGCTTCGCCGCGAAAATAGTTATCCACAAAAGCGCCAGCCCTATAATCACAAACAGCATCTCGGACAGCCTGGCGATGTTGTTCATCCCTTTTCTTACCATAAAAAACATCACGCCCAAAACAGGCAGCGTGTAAGCAATCCAGTTGGCCGTCATGGTAAACGTGGCGGTCATAAGCCTCATGCAGGCTTCCATCTTGCTTGCCGCCCTCAAAAAGAAAAACGCGAAGAAAACTATAAAAATAATTTTGCTTGCAACCTTGCCCACCGTGGCTACGAGCACCTCGTTGAGGGATTTTCCTTCTTTGTTTATTTTAAGCGCCCAAAGTGTAAACAAAAGGCATATATAGTCGAACACAAACAAAATCAGCATCGAAATCCAATAGTCCCTGCCTGCGCCCCTTGCCATAACGATAGGCAGTTTGGCCATTTTCCCCGCGGGAAGAATCAGGGCCAAGAGCAGCGCCGCTTGTTCGGTTTTAACTTTATTGTTCATTCTTCCTCCTGTTCAGCCCCGCCCTGGCGCGTCAGGTTTTCCTGCTTGATTGCGAGGGGGCGCGTTTTGTGCTTGGTTATGCCCTTTTTGGCGACGGCATCCTTTCTGTCCGCAATAATGTTGGGCGCGAAGGGCGCCATATAGGGCGTGCCGTACGCCTCGATGGAAACCATATAAGAAAGCAACAGCAGCATGGACAAAATTATACCCAAAATACCCATTATGCCGCCAACAAAAGCCAACAAAAGCCTGAGGAGAGTAAGCAAAAGCGTGTTGTCGGGCAGGGTGTAAAGCCCGATGCTGGAAAGCGCGCCTATCATAACGGCGGGCGCGGCCAAAAGCCCCGCCTTGACCGCTGCGTCGCCCAAAATGACGGCGCCGATTATCGAAAGGCTAAGCCCCACTATCGAGGGCATTCTGGCGTTGGCCTCCCTCAAAATGTCGAACAATACCAGCACTATCACCATTTCAGAAAAGGGCGTGAAAGGTATCGGTTCGCTCGCGTTGATAATCGTCACCAAAAACTTCGCGGGTATGATATGGTAGTTGTACATTTGGAGCGACACGTACAGGGCAGGCAAAAGCAGCGACCCTATCATCGAAATTACGCGCAGAATTCTCGCCATAGTGGCGACGGAGGGCACCTCGTAATAATCTTCCGGGCTTTGCAGGTCCTCGACAAGCATATACGGCAGCGTCAAAACGATGGGCGAGCCGTCCACAACCACGGCCACGCGCCCCTCCAACAGGCGCGCGGCCACAATGTCGGGTTTTTCAGTCGTGCCCACCATTTTGAACATAACGCTGCCCGATTCGTCCAAAAAGCGCGACACATACGACGCGTCTAAAATGCCGTCTATGTCTATCGAGCTGATTTTTTGCAAAATTATGTCCACCGTCGATTTTGCGGCGACCCCTCGTATATAACAAACGCTTATGGCGGTGTTGGTGTAACGCCCGACGGTCAGGTTTTCGATTTTAAAGTCGGGGCACTTGAGCCTTTTGCGGATAAGCCCGATATTTTGCTTTATGCTTTCGACAAACCCTTCCCGCGGCCCCTTGGTGATATTGCTCGTGGGCGGCTGAACGATGTCGCGCCCAATAAGGGTGCGGGTATCCACGGCCACGCAGCTGTTTTCGTCGCCGCAAAAAACCAGCGTGTAGCCGTTGAAAAAGTTTTCCTGCATCTTTATGAAGGTATTGTTTATTTCCGCGCCCACGCCGAATACCACGTTGTCGTAAATATCTTTGGCGCTCTCGAGCTTTTTGTTGCTGGCCTTTATGACGCTTTCGATGACGTATTCCGCCACGAATTGGTCGTTTACCATGCCGTCGAGGCTCAAAATTTCGACGTCCTTGCCCGCGGTTTTTACAATCCTCGAGCGGACGCCGTTTTCACCCTCTATAAGTTTGCTTTTGGCTTTGTCTTCTAACGCGTTCATAACCATAGTTTGGCAAAAATTTCCTCTTTTTATTTATTAAAACAAAAAACGCTTTGGTTTTTTTCAGCCGTTTTTCTTTTCTGGAATTAGCGGTATATGCTTAAAAACAGTGCTTGAAAATTAAATGAAACCATCAAATTTCTAAAGAATCTTTCTTTAAAAAAATAAAAATCGAATTAACTTGTTAAGAGAAATTTTAATCAAAAGCTCAACGCTCACCTATGAGATTTTCAGCCCGCGTTAATTTTTAGTATGACGCGCCGAGGTTTATTTTGGCGCGGCGATATTGCACTTTTTTTATCGGCGGATTTTAATTATATTTCCCCTGAAAATCGGCATAGAAAAAGAACGGCCGCGTTTACAGCCGTTCTTTTTCTAATAAATTAATTTAAATTTAATCCGCCACGGGCGCAAGCAGCGCCATAACCCTCGCGCGCTTAACCGCCACGGCAAGCTCCCTTTGGTGCTTGGCGCAAAGCCCGCTGATTCGTTTCGGCATAATTTTGCCCTTTTCGGTGACGTATTTTTTCAGTTTCGTGATGTCTTTGTAGTCGATATATTGGGATTTTTCCACGCAAAACGTGCAGACTTTCTTGCGCGGCATGCGCCTTGCCGGGCGCTTGGCGTTTGTTTTATCTTCCATTTTTCTTTCTCCTTGTTTACTCAAATTTCCTTAAAAAGGCAGCTCGGCGTCGTTGTCGTCGATGGGCGTCAGGTCTTCTATTCTGTCGGCCTTTCTGGGCGCGCCGCCTCTGTCGCCATCCGAACCGCCGCCGCTTCCCGGCCTTGCCAAAAATTCAACGTTGTCGGCGACGACCTCGGTAACATACCTTTTTTCGCCGTCCTTTTCATAGGTGCGCGTCTGGATAGTCCCCGTTACTGCGCATTGGCTTCCCTTGACGAGATACTTTCCGCAATTGGCCGCCTGATTGCGCCATACGACAATGGGGATAAAGTCCGTCTGCTCGTTGCCGCTGGCGTCCTTATAAGAACGGTTAATGGCGAGCGTAAACCTGCAAACGTCTATCCCTGTAGAGGTTGTATTCATTTCGGGGTCTCTGGTCAATCTGCCTATCAAAATCGCTTTATTCATCGTTTTCGCTCCGGACTAGTTTCTTATCAAAATCATCGAACGCAAAACGGAATCGGTTATTTTCAGCACGCGCTCAATCTCGGCGGGAACCGAGCTGTTCGCGGCGAAATTCATCAAAACATAGTAGCCTTCGGTCTTGTAATTAATGGGGTAAGCAAGCTTTTTCGCGCCCCACTTGTCAAGAGTGTCAACCTTTCCGCCCGCGTCTGTCACGATTGCGGAAATTTTGCCGATTACGGCTTCCTTGGTTTCCTCGTCCGCGCCGTTGTCGATAATGTACAACAACTCGTAATTATTCATTTTTCTACCTCCTTTTGGACTTTGACCCTTGAACTTATTGTCAAGAGTAAGGATATTTTTTGACCGTTACGGTCAACCCAAGCATTATAACAAAATAATATAATTTTTGCAAGCGAATTTTTGCTTTCGACGCCGCTTAGGTAATTTACTCTTTATTCAAATTCTCTTGCCTCGCAAACGCCTCTTCTTTATCCGGTACGTTAGCCTATTCCGCAAAATAAGCCTTAACCTAGGCGGCGGAACCGTGTTTTTCACCTCGAGCAG
>DAITPX010000068.1:0-6102 GCA_036833365.1 Clostridia bacterium
CTACGAAATTTTGCGGCGGGCGCGTTGTAAATTCAGCGCGCCTGCCTTTTTTATTTTTAAACTGAAAAAAATACTGAAATTAAGATTCATTTGTAAGCCTGGCCGTCGACGACAAATAAAATCTATAATATTAAGATCTCACCTTACTTAAAATATGTTATAATAAAAGGCGATTTTAGTTGAATTTTAGAAAAAATTTTATACCGAAAGGAATATAAAAATGAATGATTGGTTTACCGTAGAAAAGGCGGACGAACAAACTTTTGCAATCAGCGAGTACAAGCACTCGGAGGAAACGCATTGTTATTTGTTAATCGGCTCGGACAGGGCGCTTTTGATTGACACGGGTTTGGGTGTCGGAAATATAGGAAAAGTTGTCGGAAATATCACCGACAAGCCGATTTTGGTTGCGACCACTCACGTCCATTGGGACCACATAGGCGGGCATAAATATTTTAACGATATTGCGGTGTTCGAAGCCGAAAAGGACTGGCTCAAAAAATTTCCCATACCACTATCCTTAGTGAAAGCCAATCTCGTTGGCGGGCTCCGTGATTTTCCCGACGAATTTAAAATCGAAGAATACCGAATTTTCAGCGGAGAGCCTACTGCCGTTTTAAAAGACGGGGACGTTATCGATATCGGAAACAGGCAAATCCAAGTCATTCACACGCCGGGGCACTCACCGGGGCATGTCTGCTTTTATGAAAAAGAGCGCCGATATCTGTATTCGGGAGATTTGATTTACGAAGGCTGTCTGGACGCGTTTTACCCCACTACCGACCCCGCGCAATTTATGAGCTCGGTCGAAAGAATCAACGCCCTACCGTTAAAAAAGATTTTGCCGGGCCACTACCGCTTGGATATACCCGCCGGGCTCGTCGGCGAAATTTACCGCGGTTTTGAAAAAATCCAATCCGAAGGCAAATTGACTCACGGCGGCGGCAAATTTATATTTGAGCATTTTCAAATACATATTTAAAAAAAAGAAGAGAAGATAATATCTTCTCTTCTTTTTTTTATTATTAATTTCGATTTTTTATTTTGCGCGGGCGGATAGGATAGAAAATTTCATCAGCCGCCCTTCATTTCCACCACGTCTTTTTTGTTGTCCAAAATATCCACGCATAGTCTTACCGATTCGCCGATTGCCGCGTCGATGTCGTCGTGCGTAACGCCCAAAAAGTCGCACCCCAAGGACTTGTCGATAAACTGCTCGCTGCATTGAAGCTTTGTAAATTTTACCAAATTCAGCCCGCCTTCGACGCCCTGCCTCTTTTGCTTGCGCATGACGTGCAAGCCGACCAAGGCGAACATAAAATCCGGAATCGTGACGATTTTTTTGTCGGGGCAGCCGAGGTGCTTGTGGAATATCGCAAGCAATTCTTTCCAAGTCATGTTATAGTAGCCGATTGGATAGCAGTTTCCGCCTTTGTTGCGCTCAAGCGCGCCCGCCACCGCCTGCCCAACCTGTCTTGTTGTGACCATCGCCGTTCCGCCGCGCGGCCACATCGTCACTTTTTTCATTTTTCTGATGCTTTCCACCAAAAAAACCCAAACCGGCTTTCTGCCCGGCTGCGCGCCGAAAATATAGGGAAGTTCCAGCACCGCCACGTCGAAATTTTCGTCTGCGAATGAAAGCGCAACGGCTTCCTGGTCGCGGCGGCTGCGTACGTAGGGATGGTGCTTAGAGAGCTCGAGCTCGGGCCGGATTTTGTCAAAATGCGAAAAATACGACCCCAAAATAACTGCGTGCCTGATGCCGCATTCCTTTGCCAAAGCGAGGAGGCGCTTGACCGAATCGATATTGTATTTTTTGAAAAGGTCGTAAATAGGGGCAGGCCCCTCCACCCTTTCGTCGACGCCCGCCGCAAAAACAAAGCCGTCGCAGCCCTTGAAATATTCCCGCATTTCGTCGTCGGTTTTTTCAAAATAATTGCCGAATTCGATTTTCATTTTTCCGTGCAAAACCGCGCCTGTCGGAAGCGGAGGCAAAGCCAGCGACGCGACCTCGTGCCCCCTTTCGATAAGCTCCCTCGCCGCCTCGCTGCCCAGCAGCCCCGTCCCGCCAATCATAAAAATTTTCATAACAAACACCCTTTTTGATTTTATTTTATCACAAACCATTGAATTTTTGAATATTTTTCAAAAATTCGCAGCTATCTAGCAATACTAATTGCTGCAATATAAAAATCCCGAAATAACTTCGGGATTTTTTAGGTATGTTTCTCTTAATATAGCAGGAAATACCATTATTCAAACGTCACAGTGTCCGCCCATTCAAGGAATTGCGGCATAAAAGTGTCTTTATCCTTTGTTAGGCAGGCGAATTGAATTAACCAAAAACTGTCTTGGCTCTTATACACTGTGGCAAGATAAAAAAAATCTTTGCCGTCTACTGTTTTTTCAAAATTAAAAAATTCATATTTACCGTCTTGTCGGCGCTCAACTTCAGAATCCAATTTATTATTTGTTATAACCGCGTTCGCGTATTCTGTAAGCGAAGAATTTGAATTAAACTCCGAATTATTTTCTAGATAATCAAAGGTTTCCTTTATTACTAATACAATTGAGTCTATGCTTTCCAAATAATACGTGTATGTCATTAGCTCTTTTTCGTAAAAATATCCAGGCAAAGTTATCGACATTCCACTTTTAGAATAAGTTTTTTCCTCCATACCGCAGCCGGTAAGTCCAATTAAAATTGACAAAATCGCCAGCGTCACAGCTAAAATTTTTTTCATAGGTTCCTCCAACAATAAGATTAAGTTCATGTTGACATTGTTCGTATCAAAAGTAAATACTAAATTGATTTTTTACTAAAAATTTTAGAGCTAATAATGGTCTTAGACAATGTTTCTTTCATTCTAAAACCAAATAAAAAAACGGCCCCTATTCAAGCCGTTTTAGTAAATATTCGTTGCGTTGTCTTAGCGTTGCTGTCTTGCACACTTCGCCCGATAATACGCCGTAAAAACCTATACCTTATATTTATCTTTATCGCGTTTTTTCTTGACTTGCGTCACTATTATTATCGGCACAGCTATCAGAACCGCTAATACGGCGCAAATTCCCGCTATTACCCCGATAAAAATCCAAGCATAAGGATGCAATAACGGAAGCCTTTTTTCGCGATACATTCTAAACGTCAGCTCGCCCTGAGGAAGCGTCTCGCTCTCATAGACATATTTTTCCTCTTTATTGTCATAGGTAAAGTCCGCGGACGAATCAAGCATATATTTATATGCCGTGTCCGAAACGTCCACCGTTATATTGAGATTGCCGAAATCTTTCCAGTATTGCGCCGGTGAGAGAAAGTAAATATAATCGTCGGGATAGCTGCCGTTTACGCTTGGCGAAAACGGATTGGCGCCGTAACTTACCGTGACGTCCAGCGTTTGGTTGGCGGCGAAATCAACCTCATAAAAAATTCCCATCACCGAGTAGGAGAATACGTACCTAAAGTTTTCCTCGTCGTAATAACCGTTACTCACTTTGGAAAAAACAAAATTATAAACATCCTCCGCCAGCCTGCGGTCGCGGGCTACGGCGTTGTCCGAGTTGCCGGTAAGAGTTCCGAAATACCGTTGTATCTCGTCCAGCATAAATTCCTTAATATTTTCGATTTCGGTGGTTTTTACGATACTGCCGCCCATCAGATTGTTCTCCAGATTTTGCCCGCTCTCGGTCACGACAACAAAATTTTGGCTTCCGGCCCTCACTTCGGCTATTTTAATATTATTTTTATTTTCATTAAAATAACTATAACTGCCTACGTCGGCGCTGATATAAATAAAGCCGTCCATTTCGCTTATGCCGATTAAAGTTTCGGCCGAAGAAGGCGCTACCTCAAACGTCGTATAATTTTTTTCCTCGTCTATAAGCAAGGTTTTGCCCTCGGACAGGCTTTCGAGCATCCCGTCGATAAACTCGCGCGTTATTCCGCCGCCGACGTCGTCCCACTTTATATTTGTGCCCAACAGCCTCAGACTGTACGGCACGGCCTCCCCGCCCGCGGTTATGCTTATCGGTTCGGCGAAACCCTCTTCGCCACCGCTAAGAAAACTCGGGTCGTAAAACGGAAACGCCATTTTTATTTTTTCGGCGTTGGAGGAAAGGTTTTGCATCGTATATTTTGCCGTAACCCGCGCCCTGTATTGCTCATTACGGTTGTCATTCAAATCAAAATACAGGTCCTCGCCGAGCACCTTGATTATATCGCTGTGCTCGAAAGAAAAACCGCCCAATCCCCCCTCCGGCGAAATATACGGCGGCCCCGAATTTGCCGACACACTGCCCTCATACAAGGAAATAATGGGCACAAGCAACAATATCGTCAATATCACAGTGAGTTTTTTTAAATTTTTTGACATAAAACACCTCCCTTTCGATAATATGCCCGTTAACCGTCTTTTGTTGTTTCAATCATAGCATAACGCGGAGTTTAAAACAAGACAAATGTCAAATATTAAATAATCTATTTAGCGTTTGTTTTATTTAAGCTTTAACTTAAACAATTTATCCCCGCTAAAAACTGTTTTATATTTCAGATTGATTAAACAAAAAACGGCTTTATTTCAAACCGCCTTTGTAATTATATTACCGTTCGTCGCTTGCGCGCTATTTCTCAAATTCTATTTGTCTGAAAGCCCGCCGCAAAGCTATATTCGGTACTTATCTTTATCGCGCCGCTTTTTCTTTGCGACAGTTACGACGACCACAATGACCGCTATTACAATAACTAAACCAAGCCACATTAGCAACAAAAATATAAGTGCCAGCGCAAGAAACGGATGAAAACGCGGAAGCGACGAACGGTAATATAATTTAAAAGTCAGTTCGTTTTGTGAAGAATTTTCGCTTGAATAAGTATATTTTTTCTCCATCACGTCGTAGTCAAAATCCATGTTTGATTCCAATAAATGTTTGTAATTCGTATCCTTAACGTCGACTGTAATGCCCAGGCCGCAGAAATCTCCACGATATTTCGCAGATGCAGGAAAATAAATGTAATTGTAGGTATCCGCGCCGTTTTCGTCTATTACAAGCGGGCTTGCGCCGTATTCGACCGTAACGTCCTGAGTTTGATTAGAATCGAAACCGACTTCACAGCAAATGCCGACTACCGCGCGGTAGGACACGTTCCAAAAATCCTCCTCGCTGTAACGAACGGCGTAAGCGTTGACATTCTCGTCGGAAAAAACCAAATTGCAAACGTCCTCCGCCAACTTGCGGTCGCGGGTTATAATATTATCGGAATTTTTTGTTCGGCTTTCAAAATACCGCTGTATCTCATCGACCATAAATTCTTTTATGTCCTCTATTTCTACCGCTTTTGAAATTACGCCGCCGATTATTTTGTCCGCGAGGTTTTGCACGCTATCCGTAACAACAAAAAAACTGCCCTCCGATTTGACTGCCGCCGTTTTATCGCTGTTGTAGCTTCGGTAATTGACCGAAGGAGCGCCAATATAAAGAAAGCCCATGAAATCATTCATATCGATTAAAATCTCGGCTTCCGAAGCGGGCGTCACTTCAAATGCGGTATACTTTTTGGCCTCTTCAAAAACGAGGTTTTTGATTTGAACCAAGCTGTCTATCGCGTCGATAAATCCGCCCGTTCCGTCATTAATTATTCTTCCCCGCTCGTCATAGTTAGCCAGCAGCCTCAAAGTATACGGCACTTCCTCTCCGTTCGCGGTAATGCGCACGGTCTCCCTTACGCTTTCCCCGTCATCCATCAAATTCTGTAAATAATACGGAAACGCTATTTTTATCTTGTAGGCGTCAGAAGAAATATTCTGCAAGGTGGATTTTGCCGTAAGAAGGGCTTTATATCGGGCCTCTCCATCGTTGGTTATATCAAAATAAAGCTCCTCGCGCAGCGTTTTTATTAATATCGCTACGCTCAAATGTAAAGCCTCCCACCCCTCCTTCGGGAGGCTCCGGTTCCAGCGGAGGCATCGCCGACACGTTGCCGCCATACAATAAAAAAATCGGCGTGAACAATAATATTATCAGCATCGCGGCGAGTTTTTTTAGAACTTTAGCCACAAAAAACACCTCCCTTGGACAATATGCAAAAAAACACTATTTATTGTT
>DAITPX010000068.1:6112-7562 GCA_036833365.1 Clostridia bacterium
GTAATTTGGGATTGTTTGTGTGAAATTGTATGATATGATTAAAACACTATTTATTGTTATAATCATATCATACAATTTCACACAAACAATCCCAAATTACTGGAAAATTTACAAAAAAGGATAATAAGCCGCAATATGAAAACAAAAAAACGGCCTGAATAAAGCCGTTCTTTTGTTTGATTAATCCTTAAACCGCGCCCTCGCGGTAATTGTTGGCCTGAGCCATAAAAAGCCTGCTGTAGAGTGTGTCCTTTTTTATAAGATTGGCGTGCGTGTCGAAGTCTGAAACCTCGCCGCCGTCGATAACCAAAATTTTGTCGCAGAACACGCTGCTGGACATTCGGTGCGAAATAAATATCGCCGTTCTGCCGTTGACAAGCTCGTTGAAATTGTTGTAAATTTCCGCCTCCATCAGCGGGTCGAGTGCGCTGGTAGGCTCGTCCAAAATTACCAGCGAGCTGCCTTTATAAAGCGCTCTGGCAATCGCCACCTTTTGGCTTTGCCCGCCCGATACTTCTATGCCTTCCCTGTCGTATTCCTTGCCGAACATACTGTCAACGCCTAGGGGCAGGCTGTTGATTTTTTCGGTCAAGCCTGTCTGCTCCAAACAGCGCCCGAGCTTTGCGGGGTCTTCGGCCGCACCAGCCGTGATATTTTCGCACACGGTAAAGTTGAACAGCTTGTAGTCCTGAAACACGACCGCGATTTCCTTGATATAGCTGTCAAAGTCGTAGCCGTTTATATTTATGCCGTTGACGAGTATTTCACCCGACGTCGGATAAAACAGCCTGCACATAAGCTTAACAATCGTGGTTTTGCCCGCCCCGTTAAGCCCGACGATGGAGATTTTTTCGCCCCCGCGTATTTTGAAGCTGACGTTTTTCAAAATTTCTTTGTCCGACTTGGGGTAAGCGAAGGTGACGTTTTTAAATTCTATTTCCCCGACGCCGTCCAAAACCAATCCGCCTTTTTTCTCGGAAATCTCGGGCAGCTCCAAAAATTCCAAAAACGGCTCCAAAAAATCGGCGTCCCTCATAAGCTCTATTACTGCGTCGGAAAGCTGCTTTGTCGCAACGGAAAACTGCGTTATGGCCGCCACATACATAGTAAACGAACCCACGTTTATTTGCGGCCCCAGCCAACTGGTCATAACCCTCACCGCTGAATAGCCGTAAGCCAAAGCGCTTTGAAGAACGTTTATCACCTCGTTGGCCCCGCCCACGACGCCGATAAGGCGTTCGTATGCGGAAAACCAGACGTGCATTTCATAATTGTATTGGGTGACCCTGTCGCCTATCATTCCGCTCATGCCGTAAAGCCGCACATCCTTGGCGTATTTCGCCGAATAGCCCAAATCGGCGTAGTAGTTGAACTTTCTGTTTGCGGGCTGAATTTGGGAAAAGAACTTTACCTCGTAGCGTTTGAAAGCGAAGTTGATGGCCGCCGAAAT
>DAITPX010000069.1:0-6266 GCA_036833365.1 Clostridia bacterium
GCGGCGTAAAGGTGACCAAGGCCATGGTAAGGCGCGAACGCATGGGGCATATCGAGCTTGCCGCGCCCGTTTCGCATATATGGTATTTCAGGGGCGTGCCCAGCAGGATGGGGCTGCTTTTGGATATGTCGCCCAAGCCTTTGGAGCAGGTGCTGAATTTCGCGAGCTACGTAGTGCTCGACCCCAAAGAGACGCCGCTGACGAAAAAACAGGTGCTTTCCGCAAACGACTACAAGGAAGCCGTGGACAATTACGGAAAAAATTCCTTTAAGGCGGGCATGGGCGCCGAAGCGATAAAGGAGCTTTTGCAGGAAATAGACCTCGATAAGGAGTCGAAGGAACTCAAAGCCGTTTTGGAAAAAGCCACGGGGCAAAAACGCGCCAGGGCAATCAAGCGCCTGGAGATAGTCGAATCGTTCCGCAAGAGCGGCAACCGCCCCGAATGGATGATTTTGGACGTTCTGCCCGTTTTGCCGCCGGAATTAAGGCCCATGGTCCCGCTGGACGGCGGCAGGTACGCGACAAGCGACTTAAACGACCTTTACCGCAGGGTAATCAACAGAAACAACAGGCTTAAAAAGCTTTTGGAAATAAACGCGCCTGAGATACTTATACGCAACGAAAAGCGTATGCTTCAGGAAGCGGTGGACAGCCTTATCGACAACAGCCGCAGCAAGCGTCCGCAGTCGGGCGCGGGCAACAGGGAGCTAAAGTCCCTTTCGGGGCTTTTGCGCGGCAAACAGGGGCGGTTCCGCCAAAACCTTTTGGGCAAGCGCGTGGACTACTCGGGACGTTCGGTTATCGTGGTAGGACCGGAGCTGAAACTGCACCAGTGCGGCTTGCCCAAGGAAATGGCGCTGGAGCTGTTTAAGCCGTTCGTAATGAAACGGCTTGTCGAAACGGGGCAGTCACCCAACGTAAAAAGCGCCAAGCGCCGCGTCGAAAGGGCGGACAGCAAGGTTTGGGACGTTTTGGAGGAAGTAATCAAAGACCACCCCGTAATGCTCAACCGCGCGCCGACGCTGCACAGGCTTTCGATTCAGGCGTTCGAGCCCGTATTGATAGATGGCAGGGCGATTAAGCTGCATCCTCTGGCGTGCACGGCGTTCAACGCAGACTTCGACGGCGACCAAATGGCGGTGCACGTGCCGCTTTCCATCGAGGCGCAGACCGAGGCGAGGTACCTTATGCTCGCGTCGAACAATATTTTGAAGCTTTCCGACGGCCGCCCGGTGGTTTCGCCCACGCAGGACATGGTTATGGGGTGCTACTACCTAACGATAGACAAAGAGGGCGCCAAGGGCGAGGGCAAAATTTTCTCAAGCGTAGACGAGGCGATTTTGGCTTACAACGCGGGAGTAGTGGAGCTGCAGTCGAAAATTCATGTTCGCGTATCCAAAAAGCTTAACGGCGAAACGGTCGCGGGCCGTGTCGAAACGACGGTGGGGCGGTTGATTTTTAACGCCGCCGTGCCGCAGGACCTCGGATTTATTCACCGCGAAAAAAAGGAAGACTGCCTGCTCAACGAGTTTGAAGCGCTTGTGGACAAGAAAAAACTTTCGCAAATAGTCGAGCGTTGTTACAAAAAGCACGGCACGACTGCGACCGCGGAGCTGCTCGACCGCATCAAGGCGCTGGGCTACAAATATTCGACGATAGCGGGCATTACGGCGTCGGTGTTCGACATGAAAATACCCGCGGAAAAACCCGAAATTTTGAAAAAAGCGGGGGAAAAGGTCGTTACGATAGAGGAGCTTTACGAAAAAGGCGAGCTTACCGACCATGAAAGATACAACGAGGTCGTTGACACGTGGAAACAGGCGACCGACGAAGTAACGGAAAAATTAAAGAGCACTTTGGATAAATTTAACCCCATCTGGATGATGGCAAACTCGGGCGCGCGCGGCAATATGAGCCAAATCAGGCAGCTGTCGGGCATGCGCGGCCTTATGACCGACCCTAACGGCAAAACGATAGAACTGCCGGTAAAGGCCTGCTTCCGCGAAGGGCTTACGGTTTTGGAATACTTTATTTCCTCGCACGGCGGCCGCAAAGGCCTGGCCGACACGGCGTTAAAAACCGCCGACAGCGGATATCTGACAAGGCGTTTGGTCGACGTTTCGCACGACGTAATCGTACGCGAGGAGGACTGCTCGCACGGCGGGCGGCCGCAGGGCATGTGGATTTCGGCAATCACGGGCGGCAGCAAATCGGAAGTAATCGAAAAGCTGCGCGACCGCATTATCGGCAGGTACACCATAGACGACGTAACCGACCCCAAGACGGGCAAGGTTATTGTAAAAGGCGACACCCTGATAAGCGACGACGACGCGGACAGGATTGTGGACGCGGGCATCGAAAGCGTCTACCTGCGCACTGTTCTGACCTGCAAAAGCCGCTACGGCATATGCAGCAAATGCTACGGCAAAAATATGGCGACAAGCACGCCCGTCCAGCTGGGCGAGGCGGTGGGCGTCATAGCCGCGCAAAGCATAGGTGAGCCCGGCACACAGCTTACGATGCGTACCTTCCATACCGGCGGCGTGGCTATCTCCGAGGATATAACGCAAGGCTTGCCCCGCGTAGAGGAATTGTTTGAGGCAAGGCGCCCCAAAGGCGTGGCATTGATTTGCGAATCCAATGGCGTGGTGTCGATTTTGGAAAAAGACAACAAGCGTCAAATCTTAGTCCGCGACAAGGACAACGAAAAAACATATGACCTGCCCTACACGGCGCGCCCTAAAGTCAAGGAAGGCGATGTCGTCGAAAGCGGCACCCTGCTCACCGAAGGCAGCGTTTATCCGCACGACCTTCTGCGCACCAAGGGGCTCAGGGCCGTTCAGGAATATTTGCTCAAGGAAGTCCAGTCGACTTACCGCCTGCAGGGCGTCGAAATAAACGACAAGCACGTCGAGGTAATAATCAGGCAGATGCTCCGTAAAGTAAAGGTCGAAGACCCCGGCGAAACCAACCTTTTGCCGGGCGAGCTTGTGGATATCTTTAAGTTTGAGGAAGAAAACGCCGCCACGCTTGAAAAGGGCGGAAAGCCCGCCACGGGCAAGCGCACTTTGCTCGGCATAACCAAGGCCTCGCTGGCTACGGACAGCTTCCTGTCCGCTGCGTCCTTCCAGGAAACAAGCAGGGTTTTGACCGAGGCTGCGATTAAAAACAAGACCGACCCCTTGTTCGGACTCAAAGAAAACGTAATCATCGGCAAGCTGCTTACCGCGGGCACGGGGCTGAAAAAATACCGCACCTACGACGTCAAAAACGTTGTGGAGGAGGAACCCGCCCCCGCCGAGAACTACACCGACTGAACAAACAAAAAAATCAAAGCTCCATCGATTGACTAAAAAAAATTTGTTTGATACAATGATTTTTGGCGCGTTGCGCTTAAAAATAACAAAGAAACTCTTTTTGAAGAGGTTTTCTTTCGACAAATCACTATTTAAAGGAGGTAACGGTTTTGGCAACCATTAATCAACTTATCAGAAACGGCAGAGAACGCGAGGCCTACAAAAGCACGTCGCCTTTACTCGGCAACAGCCCTCAAAGGCGCGGCGTATGCCTGTCGGTTACGACCACTTCGCCCAAAAAGCCCAACTCGGCATTGCGTAAAATTTGCAGGGTAAGGCGCACGAACGGCGACGAAGGCACATGCTATATCCCCGGCGAAGGCCACAACCTGCAGGAGCACAGCGTCGTTTTGATTCGCGGCGGCAGGGTAAGAGACCTGCCAGGCGTGCGTTATCACGTGATACGCGGCACGCTGGACACGGCGGGAGTCGCAAACCGCAAGCAGAGCCGCAGCAAATACGGCGTAAAACGCCCCAAAAAATAAATTTTAGGGCAAAACGGATTTAGTTACAGTCTTAATGTGAATTGTCGAAATATGAAGACGTTTTACATGATAGGCAGTATGCGAAAAATATTTTCGCAGAAGTTTCTCCGGCTTTCTAAAAAAGCCGTCGAGTTGGCTGTATCTACAAAAAATATCAAAAGGAGGAAACAACTATATGCCAAGAAGAAGTGGCGTCCCAAAAAGAGACGTGCTTCCCGACCCGATATACAACAGCAAAGTCGTCACCAAGGTTATCAACCAGATTATGCTTGACGGCAAAAAGGGGACGGCTCAGCAAATCGTCTACGGCGCGTTCGACCATATAAAAGGAAAAATGAACGCCGAGCCGCTGGACGTATTCAATCAAGCGCTTAACAATATCATGCCTATGCTGGAAGTCAAAGCCCGCCGCGTCGGCGGCTCCAACTATCAGGTCCCGATGGAAATCAGGTCCGAAAGAAGACAGACTTTGGCTATCCGCTGGCTTGTTCAATACTCGAGGAAACGTAGTGAGAAAGAAATGTACCAGAGGCTCGCGGGAGAGCTGATGGACGCCTTTAACTCCACGGGCAACGCCTTCAAAAAGAAAGAAGACATGCACCGTATGGCAGAGGCGAACAAGGCTTTCGCTCACTACCGTTGGTAAAAAGCGAAAGACATTATGGCAAGAAATTATCCACTCAGTCACCTGCGCAACATAGGCATTATGGCCCATATCGACGCGGGCAAGACGACGACAAGCGAGCGTATTTTGTTCTTTACGGGCAAAACGCGCAAAATAGGCGAAGTTCACGAAGGCACCGCCACGATGGACTTTATGGTGCAGGAGCAGGAACGGGGCATTACGATAGGTTCGGCCGCGACTACCGTGCATTGGCCTAACCCAAGCGACGGCATAGACTACCGCATAAACCTTATCGACACGCCCGGACACGTCGACTTCACCGTAGAGGTGGAGCGTTCGCTGAGGGTTCTCGACGGCGCGGTAGCGGTGTTTTGCGCCAAAGGCGGCGTGGAGCCGCAAAGCGAAACGGTTTGGCACCAGGCCACCAAGTACCGCGTGCCGCGGATTGCTTTTGTCAACAAGATGGACATCAACGGCGCAAACTTTTTGAACGTTGTCAAAATGATGCGCGATAGGCTCAAGACAAACGCAATGCCAATTCAGCTGCCTATAGGCAAAGAGGACACGTTTGTCGGCATAGTGGATGTAATCGGACAAAAAGCTTACTATTACAACGACGCGCACGGCAGCGACATAACGGTTAAGCCCGTTCCCGCCGACATGGCGGACGACGCCAAGCTCTACCGCGCGCAGATAGAGGAATTCGTGGCCGGAAGGAGCGACGAGCTGGCCACCAAGTTTTTGGAAGGCACGCCGCTTACCGAGGACGAAATCAAAAAGGGCATAAGGAAAGCCACCATAGAACTGGAAATGACGCCGGTGCTGTGCGGCTCGTCCTACAAAAACAAGGGAGTGCAGCTGCTTTTAAACGCGGTCTGCGATTACCTCCCCAGCCCCAGCGATATCCCCGATATCGAAGGCTTCGACGAAAACGACCATACAAAAAAAATCTCCCGCAAGCCCGACGAGGACGAGCCGCTTTGCGCAATCGCCTTCAAAATCGTCACCGACCCCTTTGTGGGGAAGCTGGCGTACGTTAGGGTTTACAGCGGGACGCTGGCCGCGGGCAGCTACGTTTACAACTCCTCGCGCGGCAAACGCGAGCGCATTTCAAAGGTTTTGCAGATTCACGCGAACCACAGGGAGGAAATACCCGAAACCCACGCCGGCGAAATCGTAGCCGTCGTCGGGCTCAGGGAAACGACCACCGGCGACACGCTTTGTACCGAAAAGGCGCCGATTTTGCTGGAGGCCATGGTTTTTCCCGAGCCGGTAATAAAAGTCGCCATCGAGCCCAAAACCAAACAGGGCGGCGAGCGTATGATGATGGCGCTGGGCAAGCTTTCGGAGGAAGACCCGACGTTCAGGACGTATATCGACAACGAAACGGGGCAGACGATAATCGCCGGAATGGGCGAGTTGCACCTTGAAATCATTGTCGACAGGCTGCTTAGGGAATTTAAGGTCGAAGCAAACATCGGCAAGCCGCAGGTTTCCTACCGCGAAACGATTACCGTCCCCGCCGAGGGCGAGGGAAGGTATATACGCCAGACGGGCGGAAAAGGCGCGTACGGACACTGCGTTATCAAACTGGAGCCGCTCGAAAAGGGCAAAGGCTTCGAGTTTGAGGACAAAACCGTGGGCGGCGTAGTTCCCAGAGAATTTGTCAACCCGATTAAAAACGGCATTGTCGAGGCGTCGAAAAGCGGGGCGCTTTTGGGCTACGAAACGGTGGACTTTAAGGCGACTTTGATTGACGGCAGCACCCACCCCGTGGATTCGTCGGAAATGGCGTTTAAA
>DAITPX010000069.1:6321-7518 GCA_036833365.1 Clostridia bacterium
CTGCGGCTTGTTATGGGAAACATAACAAGCCGCAGGGGCAGCATAACGGGAATAGAAATACGAAACGGCATTCAGGTCGTAAACGCGCTGATACCCCTTTCGACGATGTTCGGCTACGCGACGGATTTGCGCACGCACACCCAGGGCAGGGGCAACTATACGATGCAGTTCGACGCTTTCACCGAAGTGCCCAAAGGAATTGCCGCCAAGCTGGGAGTCAAGTAAACCAAAAACCGGTCGAAAAGTGTAGACCAAAAATCAAAAGTATATTATAATGTATACAAAAAATCATAAAATTTATCTAATGTAAGAATTAGGAGGAAGCAAATCAATGGCAAAACAAAAATTCGACAGAAGTAAGCCACACGTAAATATTGGTACCATTGGCCACGTTGACCACGGTAAAACCACATTGACAGCAGCTATCACCATGGTGCTCAATATGAAGGGCGAAGCACAGGTCATGAATTATGACGAAATCGACAAGGCTCCGGAAGAGAAAGCAAGAGGCATCACAATCAACACCGCCCACGTCGAATACCAGACCGAAAGCCGCCACTATGCGCACGTTGACTGCCCCGGCCACGCCGACTATGTTAAAAACATGATTACCGGCGCGGCGCAAATGGACGGCGCTATTCTGGTTGTTTCCGCGGCCGACGGCCCGATGCCGCAAACCCGCGAGCACATTCTTTTGGCGCGTCAGGTCGGCGTTCCTTATATCGTAGTGTTTATGAACAAAACCGACCTCGTAGACGACCCCGAGCTTTTGGAATTGGTCGAAATGGAAGTCAGGGAACTTCTCAGCAAGTACGAATTCCCCGGCGACGATATTCCCATCGTCAAAGGCTCCGCTAAAGTCGCTATGGACGCCGTTTTGGCAGGCAACAACAATCCCGACGACCCCATCTTCAAACCCATTTGGGATTTGATGGCGGCAGTCGACTCTTATATCCCCACCCCGCAAAGGGCTACCGACAAACCGTTCCTTATGCCTGTTGAAGACGTGTTCACCATCACCGGCCGCGGCACCGTCGCTACCGGCAGAGTAGAGCGCGGCGAAATAAAAATGGGTGACACCGTCGAAATCGTAGGGCTTAAAGACGAAATCACCACCACCGTCGTAACGGGCGTCGAAATGTTCCGCAAGCTTCTTGACAGCAAATATAGCTATAAAAATGAAATGAAATGTAAAGG
>DAITPX010000070.1:0-7197 GCA_036833365.1 Clostridia bacterium
GGCGCTTTTTTTTTAAATGAACTACCAAAGCATAGTGACGTTTATCGTGTTTTTCCTCGCGCTTATCAACCTCGGCGTAGTGGCGATTTGCTCGCACCGCCGCCTCAAGGACGAATACGACAAAAAAATGAATTTTTGAATTTTTAAAATTTTGTCCATATTAAAATTATTAAAAACGCCCTCGCGATAAGGGCGTTTTTTTGTTGACCGAACGCCGCGTTTGTTTTAAAATCGGATTAAAATAAACCTTACGGAAACAATAAAATAATGTACAAAAAATTTAACGTAATAGCCGTGTTTGACCAAAGCCGCCAAAACATGCTGATGTGCAAAAGGCGCAAACACCCTTATATCGGCAAGAAAAATTTGGTCGGCGGCAAGGTAGAGGCGGGCGAGAGCAGCCTTGCCGCGGCCTACAGGGAGCTTTTTGAAGAAACGTCCGTCGGGAAAAAAGACATAACTCTCGTCCACCTGATGGATTTTACGTACCGCTTGGACAAAATCAGGCTCGAGGTCTTTGCGGGGCGCCTTTTGAACGGCGTAACCCCGGCGGGCAGCGAAAACGAATTGGAATGGGTGAAAGCGGACGAGAATTTTTTCGACGCCGCCAAATTCGCGGGCGAAGGCAATATCGGGCATATCGTGGCTCATATCATGCTCGCGAAAGATAAAATCTTAAAATAAGAACATAAAAATTAACGGTTTTGTCCGCAATAAATAATTGTATTCTATTAATTTAGCGCTGAAATTTAAAATCCTCCGATATATCGGAGGATTTTTTTGCATTTGCGTATTTATCTTGACAAGTTTTTGTCGGTTGTAAGTAATATAAATTTGCGAAATCGTTAAATCAAATCAGTTGATTACGCCCAAGGAAATAAGTAAAGCGTTGTTTATCCGTTCCATCACGTCGTCGGGGAGGCGCCCGATTTTTTCCTTCAGCCTGCTTTTGTCTATTGTGCGGATTTGCTCGAGCAGCACGATGCTGTCTTTGGGCAGGCAGTATTTTTCGGCGGGCAGCTCGATATGCGTGGGCAGCTTGGCCTTCGACAGCCTCGAGGTTGTGGCGGCGGCAATAATGGTGGGGCTGAACTTGTTGCCTACGTCGTTTTGCAAAACCAAAACCGGCCTTAAGCCCCCCTGCTCGCTGCCGACAACGGGACTAAGGTCGGCATAATACAGTTCTCCTCTTCTTATCGTCATGGTAACTCCTGAAATTAACGTCGCGATACATATACTGTATTCTATTCCAACTTTGCCGTTGTTTGTGTATGTACGCACTCTGGAGTATTCCCCAAAAGGCGCCGTTTATTCGGCTGCGGCAAAAAAATCGGAGACGTTTTTTAGCGTTTATAGAATCAGCACGGCGCGGTTTAATAAAAAAATAGAAATTAAAAAATAAAAAAATCGGCGATCAATTAATTTATTGCACCAATATTAAAAAAGTTATTATTTTTAGATTTTTTGCCAATGAAACAATCGATGTTTTGTTACAATTAAGCTAATCCTTGCGGTATTTGTTAATCGCCTGGAGCACCGCGTCGTAGTCGAAGCCGCGCGAAAGCAAAAACCGCTGGAGTTTGACAAGGTTTTCCATTGTAGGCTCCTTGCTCCGCATATATTTTTCCGCAAGCGCGGTTACGTTTTCCAGTGCCGCCTCGGGAGAAATTTTTTCGGCGGCGGCGACGGCGGTTTCCTTTGGCACGCCGCGCGCGGTAAGCTCGGAAATAAGCCTTCTCGCGCCCTTCGTCCCCGAATTTTCGACAAAAAGCTCGGCGTATCGGCAATCGTCGACATAACCGTAGCCGCAGAGCTTTTTTACCGCCCTGTCGGCAACCTTTTCGTCGAACCCTTTTTTCTTGAGGTAATCGGACGTCTGCTTAGCTGTTTTCATCGCGCGGGAAATATAGTCGCAAGCCTTGTTGAAAGCGATTTCGGTTTCACTTGTGAAAAGGATTTCCTCGAGCTTTTCTTCGCTTAATTCGTCCCCCGCCTTGAGACCGTTGCGTACTACGCTTTCGGCAGTAAGCCCGCAGCGGAACTCGCCGTCCAGATACATATTCACTTTTTGCTTATTGCGTTTTTGAACTTCCAGCTTGGTGATAACCGCCATTTTCCGTTACCTTGCCGAAATAGGTTTTACGGCGGCGAAGGCGCCGCCCGGAATGTAACAGGTAACGCCCATCGCGTCCAAATCGACTTTGCCGCCGTCAAGGTATTTTTCGTCGACGGAAACGGCGACGATATCTGCCAGAAACAAAGTGTGGCTGCCTAAATCCATCGCGCTGAACACCTTGCATTCCATCGAAAGCGGGCTTTCGGCAATGACGGGGCAACGCACCTTTTGCGCGACAGCCTTGGTAAGCCCCGTTTGCGCGAATTTGTCGGTATCGCGCCCCGAGCGGCTGCCGCAGAATTTTGCCGCGGCAAGCAGGCTTTCGGGCACCAGATTTATGATGAATTCCTTGGTTTTGGAAACTATGGCGTGACTGAAACGGTTGCCGCGTATGCTTACGTAGGTGCGCGGCGGGTCGGAGCAGACGATTCCCGTCCAGCCTATGGTAATGATATTGCTCTCTTTCATGTCCCCCACACTTACCAAAACGTTTGGGACCGGTGAAAGCAGCGTGCTTGGCGCAACGGATTTTTTCATAATCAATATTCTCCCAAAAATTCGGCGCCGACGGCGATTTTTGCCTGTCCGTTGGTGAGGTTTGTAACCGCGGCGGTAAAATCGTTTGCGTCGGCTGCCGGAACATATATTTTAAGTTTGACGCTCCCGGCGTATTCGGCCGAAACGACCTTGGCCGTTTTTTCGGCGTGTGCCTGAACGGTTTTTAAAAGCCCGTAAGGAACTGTGATTTCAAGGGGCGTAACGGCACGGATTTTGATTTTTTGCGCCGCAGACAGTATGCCCCCGGCCGCGCCCGAGTAAGCCCTTACAAGCCCGCCCGCGCCCAGCTTTGTGCCGCCGAAGTAGCGCGTCACCACTACGCAGACATTGCCGAGGTTTTGCTTTTTGATTGCGTCGAGTATCGGCATTCCCGCCGTGCCGCCCGGTTCGCCGTCGTCGGAAAACTTGACGGCGCCGCCCGCTATGTACGCATAGCAGTTATGCGTCGCGTCGAAATATTTTTTTGCCGTTTCGGCAACAAACGCGGCTGCTTCCTCCGCTGTGTCCGCCCTTTGAGCCCTCGCGATAAACCTGCTTTTGCTTATTACCGTCGTTATCGGTTCGGGCGGTGTCCCGAGCGTGACAAATTCTTTCATTCGCCGATTTTTATGCGGATATGAACCTTTTTGCCCTTGTGCAGTACAAAGTCTGTGAGGTTTTCGGGGACAGGCTCGTCGAATCTTTCGATTTTTTTGTCGTCGATTGAAACGCCCCCGCCCTCGATAAGCCTCTTGGCTTCGCCGCGCGAGGCTGCAACGCCGCTCATGACTAAAACGTCGATCACGCTTTGGGCGCCGTCAATTAATTTCGTAGGCATTTGACTTGCGTCCCCCGAAAAAGATGCTTCGACCTGCGCGCGCACGGTGTCGGCCGTAGGCTTGCCGTGGATGAGCGCTGTTATTTCGTATGCCAAACGCACTTTGGCGTTGTTTATCCTGTCGTCGCGGTAGCGCGTAAGTTCGTCTATTTCTTCTATCGGCAAAAACGTCAGCAGACGGAAGGTTTTGTTTACGCTTTCGTCCTCGATGTTGCGCCAATACTGGTAAAAATCGTACGGAGTGGTTTTTTTAGCATCCAGCCAAAGCGCGCCTTTTTGCGTTTTGCCCATCTTTTTGCCGTCGGAAGTGGCAAGCAGAGGGAAAGTCAGCGCGTAAGCGGGCTTCTGCTCCTTGCGACGTATAAGGTCGGCGCCTGCGAGGATATTGCTCCACTGATCGTCGCCGCCGAACTCCAGTTCGCAGCCGTAACGGCGGAACAGCACCAAAAAGTCGTACGCCTGCATAAGCATGTAGTTGAATTCCAAAAAGCTCAGCCCCTTTGCCAGACGCTGCTTAAAGCACTCGGCGGTGAGCATCTTGTTAACCGAAAAGGATGCGCCGATTTCGCGCAAAAATTCGACGTAGTTGAGGCTCAGGAGCCAGTCGGCGTTGTTTACGACAAGCGTTTTGCCGTCGGAAAAATCCAAAAACCGCTCCATTTGTTTTTTGAAGCAATCGACGTTGTGGGCAATAATTTCTTTGGTCATCATGGTGCGCATATCGGTGCGCCCCGAGGGGTCGCCCACCATGGCGGTACCGCCGCCGATAAGAGCTATCGGGCGGTGCCCGGCTCTTTGGAGGTGGGCCATAGCCATAAGCGGAATATAATGGCCAATGTGCAGGCTGTCGGCAGTCGGGTCGAACCCGACATAAAAGGTACAGCTTTTTTCGCCGAGCATTTTGTACAAGTCGTCCTCGTATACCGTCTGTTTTACAAAACCCCTTTCCCTTAAGGTATCAAGCACATTTTTTGTCATAATAATCCCCTTTCTAACAATTTATTTTCGCCAACATTTGTGTTTTTGCCTCGTTTAATTCAGGCTAGCTTTCTATTCTGTCGAACAGCTTTTGGCAGTTGGCAATAGTTATTGCGTAAGATATTATCATATAAGCCGCGCTTATGGCAAGCAAAATCGTCCACATAACGGGTATCGCCCATGCCGCGGGCTGATTCCCTTGAAATACCGGAAGCATAAACGGGACTCCGACTGCCGCTATCACTACGAAGAAAACAAAGCCCAGCAAAAGCGAAAACAGCGAGGACGGGTTATTTTTCGCGCCCTCGGCAAAGGTGTTCCAGTTTAGGCGCGGCTTCATAAGGTCGATATAAACCTGCCAGCAGACCGTGCCAACTCCCAAAAAGGTGGTCACCAAAAAAATCGCCACAACGTAATACCAATTAATCGAGCCGAAAATAACGCAGGCAAGGACGGTAAACAAAATCGTTACCTCGTTGAACAGCACGCCGATAATTATTTTCGATTTCATAATCCGTTTAAAATCGACGGGCAGCATTTTGTAAACGTAAAAGCTTTTGTTTTCCCTCGTAAAGGCGCTTGTGGCGGCGTAGTTGGTCGAAAGCCCCATGAAGGAACACAGCGCGGTTATAATCATGGGAGCCAAGGCCGCCATAGCGACATTGGACTCGGGGTCGTCGGTGTTGAGGAACGAACTGAGCATAAATACGATTACAATAGGCACTATCACAAGCTGCATAAGGGTATAGGTCCCCATGCCGGTGTCGCGCATAATCCTGCGCAAATCGGTTTTTATAAACGTGCCTACTATGCCTGTGCGTTTTTCCGTCGAACGCACGCGGATAGCCGTTTTGGGATTCTCAAGCTGCCTCGAAACCGTCTGGCGGTAAACGAAGGACGAAATAAGCACAGCAAGCGCCAAAAGCACGGCGTTGATAAGCAGCGCCAAAATGAAGCTGAGCAGATACTCGCCAAGCGTCGCGGGGTTAAGCGTCGTGGCAAGCAGGAAGTTCGGCAAAATCGCCCTCGCGCCCGAGGACATCGACAAAATAAGCTTTGTGATTATTTCGCCGATTTGGCCGTCGTCCGTCCCCGCCATCCCTGCCGAAAAATTGTAGATGAAATAAAAATACAGCCCGTACAAAAGCCCGAACAGCACAATATATATTATCGAGGCGGTGACGCCCTTGTTTTTGAAAAACCCGATAAACCACATAAGCGGGATTGCTATTATCGCGCCCACAAGCAAGGGAAGCATCGGCGCGATAAGCACCACGAGCAGCATCTGAAAATACGCGCCCGCGCCCGCGCCTACGCCGATGCCGTAAGGCACCAGTACGACCAGAGACATAATCACGCTCGTGATTACCTCTTCAATATAAACGACCGTAAGCTTAGCCGCGTAGATAGTCGAGCTTGAGATAGGCAACGGCAGCAGAAACTCGGTATCCTTTGAAAAATAAATCACGCTCAGCATGCTTATTACTCCGGTAAAAAGCACTATCGCCTGCATGCCCGTTATGAGATAAGTATAACCCTCGGTCACAATATTGCTTGCTTTCATCACAATCCCGACGTTGTACATCGCGATAACTACGAGCGCGAGGAGCGGCAGAATACTGATTCCAAGTATTACGTAAACCAAAACGTAGCGGTTTTTCTTGCCCGCGCTGTTGTATTTTTCCAGCCGCTTTTTTTGAAGCAGCAGCGTTTTGAGCAATATTCCGAAATTTGCCATTTTTTTGCCTCCCCTTATAGCTTTTCGCCGTAAATCGAACCCGCAGCGCCGTTTTCGCCCGTGATATCAAGGAAAATTTCCTCCAGCGAAACGCTCTTGTCGGCTTTGAGGTTGGACAAAGTATCCACCGCGACCAAAACGCCGTGATCGATGATAGCCACCCTGTCGCAGATTTTTTCCACCACGTCGATTACGTGGCTGCTGAAAAACACCGTGTTGCCGTTGTCGGCGTGCGCGCGCATAAGTTTTTTAAGCTCGAACGCCGATTCGGGGTCGAGGCCGGTCAGCGGTTCGTCCAAAATCCACAGCTTGGGCTCGTGGACGAGCGCGCCGATAACCAAAATCTTTTGTTTCATGCCGTGCGAATACGACTTAATAAGCTCGTTAGCGTTGCCCTCCAAACGGAAAAGCGAAAGGTATTTGCGCTTGCGCTCCTCCAAAAGGTTTTGCGGCACGCCGAACAAAGCCCCCATAAAGTTGAGATATTCGTTTCCCGTCAGCTTGTCGTAGGTATTGTGCTCGTCGGGCACGTAGCCTATTATTTGCTTGGCTTTAATTGCGTCGCGCTTTAAGTCCAACCCGTTTACGGTTATACTGCCGCAATCGGGCTGCAAAATCCCCGTAATCATCTTTATCGTCGTGGATTTTCCCGCCCCGTTGGGCCCCAAAAAGCCGAAAATTTCTCCTCCCTTTACCTCCAAATTCAAGCCGTCGACGGCTTTCTTGTTGGATTTCGCGTAGGTTTTGCTGACGTTTGCGAGTTTAAGCATAAATAAATATCTCCTTTTTATTTGTCGTTTTTATTGGGCGTGTAAATTTTTTCGTTTTTTAGCTCGTCGGGCAGATACTGCTGCTCCACATACCCGCCGTAGGAGTGCGGGTACTTGTAGCCCGCGCCCGCCCTGACGCCGCTTTCGCGCGGGTAGCTTGTATCCATAAGGTGCGCCGGCACCCTGGCCTTGGGGTTGTCACGCGCTACTTCCATAGCCC
>DAITPX010000070.1:7208-7515 GCA_036833365.1 Clostridia bacterium
TTTTTGCCCCGCATATATACAACACCGCTTCGGCAAGCGGAATCCGCCCCTCGGGCAGCCCGAGGTTTTGAAAAGCCGTCATAGCCGAAACGGCGACCGTAAGGGCGTAAGGGTCGGCAAGCCCCACGTCCTCGGCTGAATGAATGACTATCCTTCTCGCCAAAAGCATCGGGTCGCAGCCCGCGTCGATAAGCCGCGCAAACCAAAACAGCGCCGCATCGGGGTCGCTGCCCCGCATACTTTTTATAAACGCCGAAATCATGTCGTAGTAGCTTTGCGTGTCGATGGACATCGCCTTCCTTTGGCA
>DAITPX010000071.1:0-4161 GCA_036833365.1 Clostridia bacterium
GCCAACTGCTATTCCCTGTTCTTTTGCCCATTTTACATAATCAGCAACTATCAAGAAATAGTCAGCAAATCCATGTGCCTTTATTATTTCCAATTCCTGCTTACAGCGTTCTATATATTTCTTCGTATATTTTCCTTTTGCTTTTAATCCTGACTGAACTTGTTTCAACAAGAGCTTATAACTATCTCTTCCCTCTATATATTCTGGAAGTTCAAGCGGAAGCTGTTCAAGTATGTCACCCTCTATTTTCTCATTTATCTCTTGTAAATTTTCACACATTTGTTCCGAATAACTTACTGCATCCGTAACATCATCACCATGCATTTTTACAAATCTTTTTCTTATGTCCTTTTCTGAAGGCATATACCTCTCACCGTAAGTCGCCTCAATATCATAATTATGTTTTGCAACTTCATGCATTTTTAAATAAGTCGGAAAGTCTTCCTTCGAACCATAATGACAGTCTGATGTCAATATACACTTTATGCCCATTTCGTCTAGTTTATCTGTAATACACTTTGTGTAGCCGTTATTGTACAAAAAACTGTCCGTCACTATAAAAGCTTTCTTTTTGTCCAAAACGTTTTTAAGCTCGTTCAGCGCAACGGGCAGGCAGCCTTTTTTGAAATACACCTTATCGGGCGCGCGGAACCACAACATATTTTCCCTCCTTTCGGCGACGGTTTTTATGTTAAGCAAATGCTTTATACCGACGTTTTCGCTCACGCTGTTGCCGCCCCACGAACCGCACCCCAAGGTGAGCGACGGAGCCAGCCTGAAGTTGTAGAGGTCGCCGATGCCGCCCTGCGAGGAGGGCGTGTTGACCAAAACGCGGCCGGTTTTCATTCTGCCGTAAAATTTTTGCAGCTTTTCTTTTTCGGTAATTTCATTGAGATAAACCGACGACGTGTGCCCGAACCCTCCGTCCGCGACAAGCCGCTCCGCCTTTGCCAAAGCGTCGCCGAAGTCCTTTGCCCTGTACATCGCAAGCACGGTCGAAAGTTTTTCGTGCGCGAATTCTTCGCTTATTTCGACGCTTTCCACCTCGCCTATTATTATCTTGGTTTCTTCCGGCACCGTAACGCCCGCAAGCGCGGCTATTTTCGCCGCCTTTTGGCCCACGATTTTAGCGTTGAGCGCGCCGTTGATTATTATCGTTTTCCTTACTTTTTCCGTTTCTTCGGGGTTTAAAAAATAGCAGCCCCTGCTTTTAAATTCGTTTTTTACCGCGTCGTAAACCTTGTCCAAAACTATTACGGACTGTTCCGACGCGCAAATCATGCCGTTGTCAAACGTTTTACTGTGTACTATCGAGTTTACGGCAAGAATTATATCCGCCGTGTCGTCTATGACTGCGGGAGTATTTCCCGCGCCCACACCTACGGCGGGCTTGCCGCTTGAGTACGCCGACTTAACCATACCCGGGCCGCCGGTCGCCAAAATCAAATCGGCTTCTTTCATCAAAAGATTGGTCATGTCGAGGCCGGGCTGGTCGATCCATTCGATAATATTTTCAGGCGCGCCCGCTCTTACCGCCGCGTCCAGCACGATTTTTGCCGCCGCAGCAGTACAGCTTTTGGCCCGCGGGTGAGGGCTGATAACAATTCCGTTTCGCGTTTTCAAAGCGAGCAAAGTCTTAAAAATTGCCGTCGAAGTGGGGTTTGTCGTTGGGATTACCGCGCAAATAACCCCGACCGGCTCGGCGATTTTTTTTATCCCGTAGGCGGCGTCTTCCTCGATAACGCCCACGGTTTTTTCGTTTTTGTAGGCGTTATATATGTATTCCGAGGCGAAGTGGTTTTTTATAACCTTGTCCTCCGCAATGCCCATGCCCGTTTCCTCCACTGCCAGTTTTGCGAGGGGTATTCGGGCGTTATTCGCCGCCACAGAGGCTTCAAAAAAGATTTTGTCCACTTCTTCCTGCGTATAGTCCGAAAAAATTTTCTGCGCTTCCCTTACCCTTTCGATAGCCTTAAGAAGCGACTCCGTGCCTTCGACATTTTCGCGAACAGTAGCGTTTTTCATCATTCCGACTCCTTCTCAAGTATTTCTTTAAGTTGTTTTGAAAGTACTGCCAACGACACCGCCATGTTTTCCGTTTTCAATGCTATATTGTCGGGCACTTTGATGTGCGCCGAAGAGAAATTCCAAATCGCGCGTATGCCGAACTTTACCAGCAAATCGGCCATTTCCTGCGCATGCTCCTGCGGTATGGCCAAAATAGCCATTTTTATGTTAAGCTTAGCAATCGCGCTTTCAAGCTTGCCCGTGGGCAAGACCCTTTTCCCGCTTATAACCTTGCCTATTTTGTCGTAGTCGACGTCAAAGCCGGCTTTTATGTTAAGCCCTTGATCCTCGAATCCTTTATAACTCAAAAGCGCCTGACCGAGCTTTCCGACGCCTATAAGCACGGCGTCCTTGGAGTTGTTGTAGCCCAAAAAGTCCTCGATGTCGCGCACGAGCTCGTCCACCCTGTAGCCGACCTTGGGCTTGCCCTCGTTTACTATTACGCAGGACAAATCCTTCTTCACAACCGAAGAATTTTCGTACGCCGCCTCCGCCAACGCGACCGACGACACTGTCTCCTTCCCTTCCTTTTGCATGGCCTTGAGGCATTTCAAATAAATCGGCATTCTGTGGTACATCGCTAAAGATACCGGCGCTTCGACCTCTATCATAACGGCCTCCTTTTTAGACATTTTTATATCGATATCTTTTTATCGATATAATCATATGCGATTTGTGTGGTAAAGTCAACCTTTTTAAGAGATAAAATTAATTATTTCAAAACAAATATTAATCAAAACACCCGCCTTATCGGTCGAAATTGTTTATGGAAAAAGGCGCGAAAATTAATCGCGCCTTTTTAAAGTATTTTTTTGAATTATTTTCTATTCGATTTCTTTATGGCTTTGTTCTCTACGGATAAGAGTTAATTCTATTACGCCAACGATAAATAGTGTTAATGAAATTGCGGCAAGACTCCAACCACATATTTCTAATACCAAAAATTTTATCACATTGTCATACGCGGGGGTATTAAGAAAATTACCCAATAGTACAATCAAGAAAATTATAATCAATGATATTGCAATATTGATTTTCGCCGTCCTACATCTTTTTTTCATATTACACCTCAATATTTTTTAAGATTTATAACCTCAGAAAAATCTAAGTTATAACGAATGCCAAGTGACCCCCAAACTACATAGCCTGTGGTAACTTCAACATCTCCTATTATTCTTCCCGGGTAAGAGCTAGGTACAATTGTTTCAAAAAGTAATCCGGGATAAGATGTGAACGTTTTAGTAGAAGCGGGCTCACTAAAGTTAGTATAAAGCCAACTACCACCAGTAGTATTCGGCAAGAACTGAGATGACATTCTGGGATTGGATTCAGTATAAGTTTCTTGATAATAATATTCCAATTTAAGAGATGAATTTAATTTAGAGTCAACTGATACCTCAAAACCATCTTCTCCTCCGCTTCCACCAGCAGATGAAGTGTTGCCTATAGTTAAAGTAATTTTATATCCTGATGTAATAGTGCGATAATCAGGAGCATTTTTAGGCCAATAGTCAAGCGCATTGGGAACAGCGCTTGCCCAAGTACCATAACCATATTCATAATGACGTACACCATCTAATTTGATTTTAGCATCTCCATTATATCTATCTGTTCTATAATTTGAGTCAAATTGGCCCGCTACACATCCTGGAGTAAATTGAAACATTGTTTCCATTCTATAGAAATAAACTTCTTCAATAAGTGCTCTATATATTTTATAATTTATAACTATATATCCGTGAGGTGGATGCTCTGAAGTAGAAGTGTTGTTAAGTACTTGAGTATATGCAGAATCATCAATATTTGTAACAACGACTAAACCATCGATTTTAGGTTTTTTAATGGAATCTTGTAATTTGCTAAAGTAGAGCTTAATTTTATCTAAAACAGAATATTCTACTTCTTGTTTTTTCTAAGTCTAATAAATTAAGGTTTAGAGTTCTCCGATTCAAAACACCATCAGTGCCATAGTAATAAACAAGCGCATATGTACCGTTTAGTTCCTGCTCTTGATAAAAATCATAAAGCGTGCCGTTAACGTCGTAAACATAAACGGTTTTTCCGTTCTCAAGCTGCTTATTTAAATCCAAGCTC
>DAITPX010000071.1:4171-7484 GCA_036833365.1 Clostridia bacterium
AAATAAGCAGCTAAATTTCCCGCCACAACCAACTCTTCATCAGAATAGTAAAAATTTTCTTCCGCCGTAATCGTTGAAAAACTCGTCCGGCGCGTCAGCATATACTATGCCAATCGACATCGTAAGAACTAACATTAAAACGATAACAACGGAAATAAACTTTGTCTTTTTCATAATGCCTGCTCTCCTTTTAAAATATTTTATCCACACCAAATTTAGAATTTGGTACAAATTCATTGAAGTTTCTTAATTGAATAATTGAAATAATCAAGCTATAATTTTGTCTTAAGTATGAAAAAGTGAATTAAAAAGTTTTTACTTAAAATTATCTGCAAAAATACCTTATCACATTTTCCATGAATATGCAATCACATTTTTTGAAAAATTTAATATAATTTATGAAATATATTCATTTGACAAACCTCAAAAAGTACAGCTCGTAAATTTGACTGCGTTCAAATTGGCATCAGACAGAAAATAAACTCACTGATAGCTTTAATTTTTACAAATCAAAACTTTCGGTCTTAAAATTGAGGTAATGCCTCCCTTTGGCGGCGGTAAACTTCAGGACGCAATAATCGGGATCGCTTACGCCTTTTTTGTAATATAAGGTATCGCCCGTCCGCCAGATATCCTTTTTTGTCTGCTCGTCCTCCAAAACTTCCATAACGCCGACTAACATTACGCCTTCGTAGCTGAAACGCCCTTTGTTGAAAAAATAAACGCTCGCTTTGGGATTTTTTCGGTACTGCGCCACACGCATAGAAGAAGTGTTTGTTGTAAAGTAAAGACAATTGCCGTCAATTTTTCGCGGCATCAGCATGGCTTTCATGTTGGGAAAACCCTCGTTATCCATAGAAGCGATAAGAGCCACTTTCTGCTTGCCGATAAAATCAAAAATCTGTTCCGCCGTTTTCATAAAATTTCCTCGTCTTATCAGTAATTTTTATAAAACTAATTCTGTTTTAATTATACCATGTTTTCATGCACAAAGAAAGAGAGATTTTGCGAAAGATATGTTTTTTGGAACTAAACAGATAGTAATGCAAAGAGTGTTAGCGATGGATAGCAAGAGCAAAGCAAGAATTTTTATTTCCCAAAATCTGCACGAGCGTCACGAATATGTTTTGGCTCTGCCCCCCGCAAAATAGAAACGGCGCGAGCAGGGCAAAACCGGTGTCGCGCCGTTAAAATGGAGCTAGTGGGCGGAGTCGAACCGTCAACCTGCGCATTACGAATGCGCTGCTCTGCCATTGAGCCACACTAGCATATTTAAGTTTTTTTCATTTTGCGGCGGAAATAAATTAACCGAAAGCCACTTTTTTGTTTTTGCTTATACCTTAATATTCCTATACGAGGTGGCTTTTATATAAGTCAATTCATCAAATCCCGCATTCTTTTGCAATTATACAACAACTTGCCCGAGCCGTCAAATTTTTACCGCGCAAGTTAAAAAAAATTTCGTTTAAGCCTTCGTGATTTTGGGCTTTATGTCAGCTTCGCAACTTTTCCGCGTAATCCTTTCGGGCGCGTTCAAGGTCGCGCGTCAAGTCTTTTTCCATTATACTGCGCTTTTTGTCAAACAACTGCTTGCCGCGAGCAAGAGCGATTTCGACTTTCACAAGGCTTCCCGAAAAATACATTTTGAGCGGCACGACGGTGTAACCTTTCTCCTTTACTTTTTGGCTGATTTTGCGGATTTCGTTTGAGTGCATCAAAAGCCTGCGGTCGCGGCGCGGGTCGTCGTTGGCATAGCTGCCTTTGTCGTAATTGGCGATATAGCAGCCGACCAAGGTCAGCTTTGTGTCGCCGACGCGAACAAAGCTGTCTTTTAGGTTGACCGAACCCACCCTTATCGATTTGACTTCGCAGCCGATAAGGTTTATGCCCGCCTCGAAGGTACCTTCTATCATGTAATCGTGGTAGGCTTTTTTGTTTGTCGAAACGATTTTCATAATCTAAATAATATCATTTACCTTTGCTTGTTGCAAGCCTATTGACAAAAAACGCCAAACAAAAAGCGGCCGGCCTAAAAAGAACCAACCGCGCTCAATGTCCGGTTTTCTAACCTATGATGAAAAACACGATGGAACAAACGGCAAGCGTTATTCCGCAAATATATGTCCACATCTTATAAAGCGATTCTTTTCTCAGGCTTTTGTTTTTGCTGTAAAAACTGTCGTTGGGGGTGCTCTTGTTGGACAAAGCGCTTACCCCGTCGCTGTTGCTGCTTTGCAAAAGCACCATTACGGCGATGCCGACGCCGCTTAAAAGCATAATGACCAATAATATAATGCGAATTATTTGGAACGGGCCCATTCTTTTTCTCCTTGACTTCTATTTGACTAAGCTAGTATAGCACTTGTCCATATTTTTGACAACTGTTTTTTCGCCGCGTTTTAATTCGGCAACCGCCGTTTTATGGGTTTTTAAGGCTATCCCGCACTTTGGCGCCGCTTTAAAATACCGCAAAAAAATTCCCGCCGTTTATCCTTCCAAAAGGCTTTTGCCCGTCATTTCCTTCGGAACGGGCAACCCCATGCACTCGAGCATGGTCGGCGCGATATCGCACAGCGCCCCTCCGCTTCTGAGCTTTTTGCCGCGCGCCGCTTCGCTTACCATAATAAAGGGCACGGGATTGGTCGTATGCGCGGTAAAAGGCTTGCCGTTCTCAATCATCTTTTCGGCGTTGCCGTGATCCGCAGTGACAAACGCCACGCCGCCGGCGAGCAAAATCTGCTCAACAACGCGCCTTACGCAGTTGTCGACCGTTTCCACCGCTTTTTTCGCCGCCTCGAAAACACCCGTGTGCCCCACCATGTCGCAATTTGCGAAGTTCAAAATCAATACGTCGAATTTATCTTTTTGAAGCTCGGCTACCGTCCTGTCAGTCACGGTAAGCGCGCTCATTTCGGGCTGCAGGTCGTATGTGGAGACTTTTGGGCTGGCGATGAGCATACGCGACTCGTTGGGATTCGGTTCCTCCACACCGCCATTGAAAAAGAACGTTACATGGGCGTATTTTTCCGTTTCGGCGGTGCGTAACTGAGTTTTGCCCATATCAGATAAGTATTCTCCCAATGTGTTTGGCACAGGCTTTTCTGGAAAAGCTACCGGCAAGTCGATTGTTTCGTCGTATTTAGTCATTTGAGTAAAAGTGACTTTCCGTTGTTTTCCCTTAAGGTCAAAACCGTCGAAATCGGGTTTTGTCAGCGCCCAAGTCAGCTCCCTCGCCCTGTCGGGGCGGAAATTAAAAAATATCACGCTGTCGCCGCTGTTTCCCGTTGCCACGGGCTTGCCGTCGCCGCTTGTA
>DAITPX010000072.1:0-2383 GCA_036833365.1 Clostridia bacterium
GCCCGTTCTTCAACGGCTACCGCCCGCAGTTCTATTTCAGAACGACCGACGTTACGGGTTCCATCGAGCTGGATAAGGGCATCGAAATGGTTATGCCCGGCGACCACACCACGATATCCGTCAAGCTCATCACGCCCATAGCAATCGAGGAAGGCCTTCGTTTCGCTATCCGCGAAGGCGGCAGGACGGTAGGCTCCGGCGTTGTATCCAAGATACTTCCCGACTAAAAAAATAATATTTAAAATAATGGGCGCTGAAAATAAAAAGCGCCCTTTATTTTTAGCGGCAAATGCCACGGTCTTGCAGGTTTAATAGTGCGGCTGACGTACACACAAAAATTATTCAGGACAAAAACGAAAGCAGGAAAGAACGGACAGGCTTGGCGTATGACGAATGGGAGTCTTATTTTGGGGCAAAAATGTATGACTAAATAAGAATTTTCCCCTTGCTTGTTGGCGGGCTGCACAGTTTTCGTTCTATAAAAATGCCGCGCATTTTGGGTTCGGGAGCGGCGCCCACAAAAAAGATATAACACGGCGGTTTGCCGCGGAGCGCGCCGACGGCGCGGGGTGCAAGGCTTGCCTTGAGGCTATAAACCTATTTTTGAAAAATTTAGCGGCGCAAAGGTTTTAAAACTTATTTAAGACTGGTTATGACACATTTAAAATATATTTTAAACTTTTTCTTGACAACAAGCCTATCTCGTGTTAACATAATTAGGCACTTCATTAAGGGGTGTAAATTTTTGTGTAAAAATTTTTGGAGATAAAACGATGGCTAACAAAAAAGGCAACAGGCTGAAAGTTACGCTAGCTTGCACCGAGTGCAAAAACCGTAACTATGACAACATGAAAAACACCAAAAATACCACCGAAAAGCTCGAGTTGAGCAAATATTGCCCGACTTGCAAAAAGCACACGGTGCATAAGGAATCCAAATAGGAGCTAAAAAAAATGGCGGAAGCAGTTGAAAAGAAAAAAAAGTCAAGGTTGGCTAACCATTTCTCCAAAAGCTGGTCGGAACTGAAAAAGGTTTCGTGGCCTACTTTCGCTACGGTAATGAAAAACACCGCCGTAGTTTTGGTCGTAGTCCTCTTCTTTTTGGTGGTAATCGGCGCGGCGGATGCATTGTTCGGCTGGCTGTTGCAGCTAATCAGGGGCTAAAAATTACGGCTGAGTTTTTGGGTGAAATTTAATGAGCGAAGAAGCGAAATGGTACGTACTGCATACCTATGCGGGGTATGAGAATATTGTCAAGGCAAACCTCGAGCAGATGGTCGCCAACAACAATCTGCAGGACGCCATATTTGACATCAAAATACCTACCGAGCAGGTAATCGAGGAAAAAAACGGCAAAAAGCGCATAGTAGAAGTCAAATCGATGCCTTGCTATGTGTTTGTCAAGCTCATTTACTCCTCGCAGATTTGGTACCTTTTGACGAATACCCGCGGAGTGACGGGTTTTGTGGGGCCGCAGGGCAAGGCCTGGCCTCTCGACGAGGAAGAGGTGCGCCGGCACAAGCTTGAGGACTATAAAATCGATTTCGTCATGGAAGTGGGCGACAGCGTAAAAATCGTCGACGGCTCCTTTGTGGGAATGGTGGGCACGATAAAGACTATCGACCACGCCCGACAGAAAGTGGGGCTTATACTTAATATGTTCGGCAGGGAAACCTCAGTCGAAATGGATTTCGATCAGATAGAGTCAATTCAGAAATAGACAAAAACAAAATACTAATAATTTAGCTTTAAAAAGCTATGCAGTGGAAGGGATTTTTATCCCGCTTACCACAAAGGAGAGTAAAAAATGGCAAAAAAAGTAACGGGCGTTGTAAAATTGCAGCTCCCGGCCGGCAAAGCCACGCCGGCGCCCCCGGTAGGCTCGGCGTTGGGCCCGACGGGAATTAACATTCCCATGTTTACAAAGGAATTCAACGCCAAAACGCAGGACAAGGCGGGCTTGATAATCCCCGTAATCATCACGATTTATCAGGACCGTTCCTTTACGTTTATCCTTAAAACGCCCCCCGCGGCCGTTTTGATTAAAAAGGCATGCGGCATCGAAAAGGCGAGCGGGGTTCCAAACCGCGACAAGGTGGCGAAAATCACAAAAGCCCAAATCGAAGAAATCGCCAAAGCGAAGATGGTTGACCTCAACGCGGCGTCGCTCGAGACCGCCTGTTCGATGGTAGCCGGCACTGCCCGCAGCATGGGCATTGTCGTCGAAGGTTAAAGGGGGTAAGCGACATGAAAGGAAAAAGATTTGTTCAGGCCTTGGAAAAATTCGACAAGACGAAGATTTATGAAGTCGAGGACGCGATTCAAATCGCTTTGGATACCGCTACCGCCAAGTTTGATGAAACGCTGGAGCTGCACGTAAGGCT
>DAITPX010000072.1:2406-7342 GCA_036833365.1 Clostridia bacterium
ACGTAATCCGCGACGGCGGCTTGCGTTTTGGTTATCGCCAAGGGCGCGAAAGCCGACGAAGCGCAAGCCGCCGGCGCGGATTATGTGGGCGGCGAGGAAATAGTACAAAAAATCCAAAAGGAAAACTGGTTTGAGTTTGACGTTTGCATAACGACCCCAGACATGATGGGCGTGGTGGGGCGCATAGGTAAAATTTTGGGCCCTAAAGGCCTCATGCCCAACCCGAAAAGCGGCACCGTAACGATGGACGTAACAAAGGCCGTCGCCGACGTAAAAGCCGGTAAGGTCGAGTACCGCGTCGACAAAACCTCAATCTGCCACGTCATTTTCGGCAAAAAGAGCTTCGGCAAGGAAAAATTGGCGGAAAACCTCCGCACGATAATGGACGCCATAATCAAGGCAAAGCCGTCCAGCGCCAAAGGCACATACCTAAGGAGCATTGTTATCGCTTCCACAATGGGCCCGGGCGTCAAGGTCGTCTACAAAATGGCCTAAGGCATAAAAAACAAAATTAAAAAGTCTTATTGTATTCTAAGACAGCAAGTGACAAATAAATCTTGCCGAGATACAACGGACAAAAGGAAATATTCCTTTGCCCTTGTATTTAATCCGAAATACAAGGGCTTTTTGATATAAATATTAAAAGGAGGAAAAAATTTTGAGCGAAAAAATTTCGGAAAGCAAAGTAGCGAAAAGGGCGGTCGTCGACGAAATTAAAAAATCAATCGAGGAAAGCCAATCGTTTGTAATCATCGACTACAAGGGATTGACCGTCGCCCAGGACACCGAATTCAGAAAAACGTTCCGCGAAGCGGGGGTGAAATACCAGGTTTTGAAAAATACCCTTGTGCGTTTGGCGCTGAACGAGCTGGGCTATAAGGAGTTCGACCAGGCGCTTAACGGTCCCACCGCCGTAGCGTTCGGGCTCAGCGATTCGCTGGCGCCCGCAAAAATCGCCGACGAAAGCATCGGAAAATACAACGCGATGGAAATCAAGTGCGGAATGATGGACAAAAAGTTCATCGACCAAAATACCGTCAAGCAATTGGCCAAGGTTCCGTCGAAGCCCGTGTTGCTGTCTATGCTGCTGTCGGTAATGACCGCCCCTGTGAGAGGCTTGGCCGTCGCGCTGAACCGCGTGGCCGAAAAGAAAGGCTAAAAACCGTTCCGTACCGAATAAACGTCGGTAAAAAAATGAATTAAGGAGAATTAAAAATATTATGGAAATCGTAAAATTTATCGAAGAATTGAAAAATATGACCGTTTTGGAGCTTAACGAGCTGGTCAAAGCAATCGAAACCGAATTCGGCGTTTCGGCCGCAGCCCCCGTAGCGGTAGCCGCAGGCCCCGCGGCCGCAGCCCCCGTCGAGGAAAAAACCGAGTTCGACGTTATTTTGAAAGCAATCGGCGCCAAGAAAATCGAGGTTATCAAGGCCGTGCGCGAACTGACCGGCCTTGGCCTTGTCGAAGCCAAAAATTTGGTCGAAGGCGCGCCCAGCACGGTTAAAGAAGCCCAGCCCAAGGAAGAAGCCCAAAAGATGGTGCAAAAACTTAAAGACGCCGGCGCGGAAGCCGAACTCAAATAATTTTCAAGGAAAATCGGTTAAAAAAAAGACAGCGGAAAGGCTGTCTTTTTGTTTTTGGCGGCGGGGATTGGGGGAGCAGAGGCTTATTTTCTTACGCTTTCCTGCCACGCTTCCGTTCACGCAGGGGAGGGCTAAATTCTATAGATTTTTCTCTGTAATCGCTCAAGGATATTGATAAGGCAATATGCGCAGAATATAAACAAACAAAAACGGAGGGTTGATTTATGGGAAGTACAAATGTCGCGGCGTCAGGCGCGCCCAAAAGCAAATGGGTGGCATTGGCGCTCTGCTTTTTTCTGGGTGTTTTGGGGATTCATAAGTTTTACGAGGGCAAGGTCGGCATGGGGATTTTGTATTTATTTACGGGCGGGCTTTTTGCAATCGGCGTAATTGTGGATTTTATCATGCTGTTATTTAAGCCCAATCCTTATTACGTATAATTTAATCGCCGTTTAAAGCAAACAGACAGATGTTTTAACATCTGTCTTATTCGTTTGTATGAACATATATTCATTTTACGCCCATCAATGGACTGTGTCCCGACAGCCTTGCCGTCTTTGCGGCAGAATTACTGTTGGTACTGTTTATGATTATGGCAAGTTTGTTATTTTTTGCTTTATTGGGTTTTATAAGAACAATCCTTATTTAACGGCTATATAAAGCTCGATTTTGTCGGTATACCGATTGTCCGCGCGAAAATCCTTTTCAACGCAGAAATCGTTTACCGTGGCATAGCCGTTGTCTTTAATATATTTTTCGGCTTTTTTGTATAGCAATTTCGCGGACAGCCTGATTTCCTTTGACAAAGAAGGGTCGATTGAAACGCTGAATTTCAGGCATTTGTCCATGCATAAATCAAATTCACTCAAGTCGCCGTCGTATTTTGGGAAAGGTTTTTTAAGCTCCACCGCCCCGAAGACTTTACCGATATAGCCTTTTTGAAGGAAAAAAGGCGCGCCGTCGGCATTTTTCGGATAAAAGACGCTGAAGGTATTGTTTGGCTCGAACAGGTATTCGTCGAGGTTGACGTTTGACGCGTACAGGCTTTTCGCGAGCTTGTACCAGGGTACGCTTTTGGCGATAACCGAAGCGTTCTCCCTAAGCCGATATGTTCCGCCCACAAGCTTTGCCCGAAAACCGACGATTTCCTCCACCGAAACGGACTCGGTTTCCAATGCGGGGCGGGACAGGACGCTTGATTTTTTTATCGGCAGCAAAAGGTCGAGCTGCCTTTCTTCGGGCAAGGCGCCATCGGCGTGAAAAGACGTTAGGTCCAGGCATTCTTCCAGATAAATGTCCCGGGAGGGGGAGGTGTCGTGCCGGTATTGCCTGCTCTCGGACACCTTGTCATGCAACGACTGCCAATCTTCGGATATGTCCCTGAGGTTTGTGGACAATCCCGCGAACAAGCCGCCTTGGAAAACTTTTTTTGTAAATGGCGGAGGCACGGCGAAATCTTGCGGGACTGACACCCATATTTCATAAACGTACCGGCCTTTTTTGCCATAGTAGCCGAACCCGAAATTTCTAAACCCATATTCCTCGTTCAGCTTGTGTTTTGCAATAAGGCCGAGCACTTCCCTCCAGCACTCGTCTTCGGGCTCGCCGCCGTCCGACGAAAAAGCCGCGACGGCCATTTTTGGCAGACTGATAATCCTTAAATCTTCTTTCCTTTCAATATCCATACAAAACTCCTCGTTTTCGTCTATTTGTGACGCGCCTAATCGGTTTGCGGACGGAAGCCGTTTTTCCGAAAAATCCACAAGCATGAGTGAGTCGCAAAAATTTCCGTTGTTTTCCACGAGTGTTATCAACCGGGCGATAATATTGAAGCAAAGTATCTCCTGTTTGGTTCTTTTCAGAATGGAATTGAGATATTTGTTCAACACGCCGACAATCTGTTCGGTGTTATTCGCATTGAAAATCGCCGCAATGTCCTTGATTTGCAGGCCTAATTGCCTGAGTTTCATTATATGCCTGATGCGGTCGTGGTTTTGCTCGTCATAATACCGGTAACCGTTGTCCGACCTCTGCGACATAATCAAGCCTGATTTTTCCCAATAGTGCAGCGCCCTGTGGGACAAATTGTATTTTTCTACGACTGTGCCGATTTTTAACATCACATGTCTCCTTTAGAGAGAGTATAAAGCCTTACGCGGCGTAAGGGTCAAGGCTTTTTTAATTTATTTTAAATTTTTTAATAAAATTAATCAATACGAATTTAAAAATAATAAAAAACAGGAAAAAATCCTGTTTTTTTATTATCAGTTATATGAACAAATGCCGATATATTTATATTATTCCACAATCACCTTGATTTTGGCGGTTGTGTCGGCGTAGACCTTGACCGCGAGCTCGTACTCCCCCGTGGCTTTTATGGGTTGGGGCATCGCTATGTCCTTTTTGTCCACGTCGAAACCCTGCTCGGCGAGCTTTTCGGCGATTTCCAAAACCGTCACGCTTCCGAAGAGCTTTCCGTTTTCGCCTTTTTTGGCGGATATTTTTACCGTCGCGCCCTTGAGCCGCGAAGCGGTTTGCTGCGCCGCCTGCTTTTCGGCGAGCTTTTGTTTTTCCTTGCGCAGGTTTTCGGCGTTGATTTGGCTTATGACCTCGGGCGTGGCGACCTTAGCCAGGCCTTTCTTGAACAGAAAATTGTTGGCGTAGCCGTCCGAAACGTTGATTACGTCGCCTTTTTTGCCTTGGGCCTTTACGTCCTGAAGAAGCAGAACTTTCATATTTATTACCTCTTTTGGTGTATTTTATCACTTAGTGAAGGCCGTGTCAACCGCGAAAAATAAGACTTTACGCGCAGAGTGATAAAGGCGGCGGCAAAGATGCGTTTGAAAGGGCAGCCGGAACTGCGCCCGCATAAAGCGGTTGTTGCCGCATGGGATTGTAGATTGAAATTGATTTTGATAATCGTACATTTTTGATTATCAGGCATTATATCCCGCATTGGACATGCTATTTTTAATGTACTAAAAAATGCAAGCGCCATACAGTATGGAACTGATAATCCGACATGGCGCGGAGCATATAAAAATAAATTAGTTTGTCCGAACAGCTGAAGACGGGCTGTGCGTATGCCCGGGCAAACACCGGACCCGTATAAAAGCGCGGCTTTAATACAACCAGTTTGATTATTACCGCGCTTTGGAAACAAGAAAGCACAAGCAGTATCTTCTCCGCGACCCGCTTTTATTATTAAAGTGCGCGCGTAAATAGAATATTGCCAATTCATAACAAGGAGCCGAAAGGGAATTTTGGAATAATTATAAAAGCAATGGGGGACAATATTAGTAGTTTTTTTGGAGGTGAAACAATTGAAAGAACAACGACAGACAATCAAC
>DAITPX010000073.1:0-3293 GCA_036833365.1 Clostridia bacterium
GTTTTCCGAGGGGCTGCTTGCCGCCGGGCTGATTTTGCGCGGTTTTTTACTTTCGCCCGATTTCGCGTTTTTAGCGGTCGCCGCCGTATTCGTTTTGCAGGTTTTTTCTTTTCTGCCGCTTGCGCTCGACAAACAAATAAAAACCTTAAACCGCCTTTATCTTGCCCATGAAAGCCCTTTGCCCTACAAAAACTCCAAGCGCGACCTGTTCCACGTTTTTTTGGGCATAACCAATGCGGCGGCGCTGGAGCTTCTGCCGCTTTACTTGGTTTTCACTCAAAGCAGCTTCGAGCTGACACTATCCTTTTTTGCGCTCGCCGAGGCCGCGCGGCTGCTGCTGACCGCCGCGGGAAAGGAGTTGTACCTGAAAGGCTTTTACAATTTCGCCGTTCTCTTGTCGGCCTTGTTATTTTCGGCGTCCTTCCTTTCGGTTTGGCTTGCGTCGGGCGGCGTTGCCTACGCGTTCGCCGTCGCCGCGGCCGCAAGCCTCCCCTTGGGCTTTGTCCCGAAGTACTCCGCCTACGTCGGCGCCATCAAAAGGGAAAACAAAATCCATTTCAACCAGTCCCGCCGCGAGATTATCTCCGAGCTGTCAAAGCTCGTCCTGCCGCTCGCCTGCCTGGCGTTCCGTTCCTTCCTGCCCGTTTTGCTCTTAGGCGCGGTTTCGGGGTTGGGAATGCTCGCCACGTCTTACAATTACAAAACCGTCGTCAACTCATCTCTGACTGCGGAATAATTTAATTATTAAAAAAAATAATCGCGCAATATTGCGTGATTATTTATCTCGATTTTCAGCTTAAAATATAAGGAATATAAAAATTTTCGTCTTTTTTAATTAGCAAAAACCCCTAAACAAACCGAATCTTTTTTCAAACAAAAAATTTAGTCAAAATTAAAAATTATCCCGCCAAAGCCCGCAATTTTTCTTCGTCCAAAAGCGTCACCTTTCCGCGCTTAAGCTCCACCATGCCTTCGCCCGCGAGATAGTTGAGCATTTTTGTTACCACCTCGCGCGCCGTACCCAAGTTACGCGCGATTTCGTCGTGCGTGACGCTCAGGGTGCCGCTTTCCTCGATTACGCTCATTTCCAACAAAAACCCCGCCAGCCTGCTGTCGAAGCTTGCGAACAAAACCTTTTCCATCACCCACATCACGTCGGAAAAGCGCGATGCCATCAGCTGGTTGGTGTAATCGGCGACGGGCAGAGAGGTTTTCATCAGTTCCTCATAAATCCCCGCCGGCACAACAAAAACCTCGGTGTCCTTTTCCGCTTGGATATGTATGTCGAAATTAATGTTTTTCATCACGCACGAGGCGGAAAACAGGCAGACGTCCCACGCAAAAAGGCGGTACAGCGTGATTTCCTTGCCTGTATCCGAAATTATAAAAACCCTCAGCTGCCCGTCCCTGACAAGGCAAAGTCCCATGCAGTCGTTTTGTCCGTGGCGGACAAAAGAGCCTTTTCCGAACTTTTTTTGCATCGCCGCGGCGTCCAAAAGCCGTTGCTGTTCGGTGCTCAGCGTCTGCCAAAGGGGAAAAATTTCATGCAAATTCGACGGAATATTTTTCATTTTTCTTTACCCGCTCCGTTTTTTTTCATTAAAAAAACAGGCCTTATAAACGAATTATAAGGTCTGCTTCAGTTTTAGTCAAGGTAAACTCTCAAAAAACGGCGGCCGGACTAAAAGCCCTAAGGTTTTATTTCTTTTCTTTGCGGAAGCACATAAACCAGTCGAGGCAGTATTGGTCGCCGCTTTGGTTTTCCATGCGTTCCTTAGCCGTCCCGCACGAACCTGCGGTAGGCACTATTACGTCGTCGCCGGGGCGCCAGTGGGCGGGAGTGGCCACCCCGTCCTTGTCTGCTTTTTGCAGCGCCAAAACGATGCGCTTGATTTCGTCGAAGTTGCGGCCCGTCGAAAGCGGATAATACAAAATCGTGCGGATTTTTGCGTTGGGGTCGATTACGAAAACGGCGCGCACCGCCTGCGTGTTGGATTGCCCGGGCTGCATCATTCCGTATTTGTTGGCAACCTCCATGCGTATGTCCTCGATCAGCGGAAACTTGACTTCGACGTGCTTTTTGCCGTTCCATTCCAGCTCCTGAATTTTTCTCAGCCAAGCGATATGTGCGTAAAGCGAATCGACCGAAAGACCGACAAGCTCGGTGTCAAGCGCCTTAAATTCCTCCGCCATGGACGCGAAGGTCATAAATTCCGTTGTGCACACGGGCATGAAGTCCGCGGGGTGCGAAAAAAGTATCACCCATTTCCCTTTGTAGTCTTCGGGAAAGTTTATCGTGCCCTGAGTCGTCACCGCCGTAAAAGACGGCGCGGTGTCGCCGATAAGCGGCATTCTGTTTAATTGAGTTTGTTCCATAATAAAAAATCTCCTTTTCGATATTTTGTTTACGTTTACATTATATCGAAAAGGAGATTTTAGTTCTGTAACAAAGTCACATAAGGATTTTTTTATTCGTTTGGCCCGAGGTTTTTCGTCGCCGACTCGTAAAGGAGGTAGCCGCCCGCGAGGTTAAGGCAGTCAAAACCGTTCTGCGTCAGTATCCGGCAGGCGAGGTAGCTTCTTTGCCCGCTTCGGCAGTGGACGTATATAGTCTTGCTTTTGTCGAGCTCGCCCAAACGCTCCCTCAGGCTGTCGAGGGGGATATTGCGCGCTCCCGCGATATTGCCGGCGGCATATTCCGCCTCCGTCCTTACGTCGAGTAGGATTGCGTTTTCGTTTGCCAGAACGGCGGGAATTTCGTTCCAATGGAACTGCCTGACTTTGCCCGTCAAAATATTTTCAATGGCGAAGCCGACTACGTTTACGGGGTCTTTGGCCGAGGAAAAGGGCGGCGCGTAGCACAGCTCCATTTCCGCTAAATCAAACGCGGTCAGCTTGTTGCGCACTGCAACCGCCAGCAAGTCGCAGCGCTTGTCGGCGCCGCTGCCGCCCACGACCTGAGCGCCCAGTATTCGCCCGCTTTTTTTCTCAAACAAAGTTTTAATCAGCATCTGCTCCGCGCCGGGATAATAAGGCGCATGCGACGCCGTCCGTATATAAACCTTGTCGCAGTCGATACCGGCCGATTTTGCCGCCGATTCGTTAAGGCCCGTCGAGGCTGCCGCCAAATCGAAAAACTTCAAAATGCCAGAGCCCTGCGAGCCGTTGTAAGCGCTTTCCAGTCCGCAAATATTGTCCGCGGCAATCCGCCCCTGCTTGTTGGCCGGGCCGGCTAAAGGGATGTACATATTCCCAGGGGAGTCTTGTCCTGTTTGATTTTAAAACCTATTTTT
>DAITPX010000073.1:3303-7319 GCA_036833365.1 Clostridia bacterium
AAAGGGATATACGCTTCTTTGCCCGTTACGGCGTTAGTCACCGCCACGGCGTCTCCTACCGCGTATATATTGGGGTCGGAGGTGCGCATGCGTCCGTCGACCTTGATTGCGCCGCGTTCGTTCGTTGCCAGCCCCGCTTTTTTTGCTATTTCCGTATCGGGGCGCACGCCTACCGCCAGCACGACCATCTCGGCTTCCAAAACCGTCCTGTCGTCAAGCTCGGCGCCGATTATTTTTTTGGTGGGGTAAAGGGCTTTTACGGCGCGCCTGAGCCAGAGGTTTACTCCCTTGAGCCTGAGGTAATTTTGAACTTCCGCCGCGGTGTCAAAGTCCAGCGGCGCTATGATATGGTCGGCGAATTCCACAACCGTGACTTCCAGCCCGAGTTTCATAAGGTTTTCCGCCGTTTCGAGCCCCACAAAGCCGCCGCCCACCACAAGGGCGCGTTTGGGCGAGTTTTCTTCCACAAAAGCGCGGATTTTGTCGGCGTCGGGAATAGTGCGCAGCGTAAAAACCCGCCTGTCGCCGGCGCCCTTTATCTGCGGGCGGACTGGCTCCGCCCCGGGGGAGAGCACGAGCTTATCGTAATTTTCGCGGTATTCCCTGCCGTTCGAGCTGTCGCGCACAAGCACGCTTTTATTTTCCGCGTCGATTTCCACGGCCTCGTTAAGCGTCCTTACGTCGACGTTAAACCGCGCGCGGAAGCTTTCGGGGGTTTGAACGGTCAGGCCGGCCCCGGAAGTTTCTCCTCCTATATAATAGGGTAGCCCGCAGTTGGCGAACGAAATAAATCCGCCCCGTTCGAGCAAAATAATTTCCGCCTCTTCGTCCAGCCTTCTGAGCCTCGCCGCCGCGGACGCTCCGCCCGCGACTCCTCCGACAATGATGATTTTCATGAAAAAACCTCGCTGTAATTTATATTTTTTGCATAATTGCCGTTCGGTTTTAAAAAAATCAAAAAACCGTTTTTAAACGTTAATATTTTTGCAAAAGGGAAACAAGACGCCTCCGCAAACAAAAAAATGAAAATAAGTCTTAAAAAAATTTAATTTTTGACTTCAATCGCGCCGATAGGGCACGCGATTACGCATTTTTCACACGATGTGCATTTTGCCGCGTCGATAACGGGCAGGGCGAAAGCGGACTTTTGCGTCAGCGCTTTTTCCGGGCAGGCCTCAACCGACGGACAGACGTGGTTCTGCGGGCATCTCAGCTTGTTAATTATAACTTGTTTTGCCATAAACTCCTAATCTTTTGCGCTACATCTTAAGCAATAGTTTTATTTGTGCTTATTATACAACTTTTTCTATCGTTCGTCTACTGAAAATCAAATTTTGTTTTCAAAGTATATTTTTTGCTTCCTTCAAAACCGTTTTCAGAACATAATTATAGAGGCGGGGCATTAGGCTCCCCTTTATCTAACCTAAAAATTAAAGCCGTTCCCGTCAGCTTGCCTTTGGGTTGCTCAGCCCTTTATTATAACGATAATTATAAATAAAATTAGTTTCGATTATCCCGCCGCATGTTATAATAAAACAAAAAAAACGGCAAACTTAATTTGAATTTTTAAAATTTTGATGGGGAGGGGCAAATGAACAGAAAAATTGGGATGTACAGCTCTTTAATAAACGCCGCGGCGGTATTTTTGTTCGCGTTATGTATGGCGCTCGGCACCGCCTACGGCAGTTATCTGGCAAGCATGTTTATAGCCTTTAGCTTTGTCCCGCTTGTGTGCGCTTTTTGCAAATTCTGCGCCGAAGACAAAAAAGCCGCGGCATACGCCGCGGTCGCGTTTGCCGCCGTTTACGCCGTATTCGTGCTGGCGGTGTATTTTACCCAAGTCACGACGGTCAGTTTGACAAATCTCACCGAACAGGCCGCGGATATTCTCGATTACGGCAAATTCGGTTTGTTTTTTAACTTAAACTTGTTCGGCTACGGCATGATGGCGCTTTCGACCTTTTTTGTCGGGCTTACGGTAAACGTCAAAACGAAAGCGAACAAATGGCTGAAATGGCTGCTCCTTGTCCACGGGATTTTCTTTATTGCCTGCTGCCTGTTCCCCATGCTGGGCATATTCAATCCCGGGCTAAATGGCGCAGATTTTATCGGCACAATGGTTCTTACGGTCTGGTGCCTCTATTTTATTCCCGTCGGCGTTCTATCTTACCTGTTTTTCAAGCGCCAGCCTTCCGAAACAATATGATGATTGCAAATTTCTAAACATAGCAGATTTAATACCGAAACTTGACCAACTAATTGACTTGGCTGGAGTGCTGCAAAATAACCGTAAATAACTTTTTAGCCTATCGTCTTTTCCATCACAACCTTACGGCCGGTTATCGCTTCTTTTTTGCCGAAGCCGTATTTGTCGTAAACCCAGTAAGGCGCGAAGCCTTCCGGCCATTCGTACACGCCGATCCCCTCCAGCTTTTTGCGCGAAAACATACAGTAAACCGTTTCCAGACGCAGCATAAGAAGATCTATCATTTCTTTTCTCGCCACGCCGAATCCCACTTCAAAGCATCCTACCGTCAGGTACTCGTTATCGCTCCCTGTGGTTCCCGTCAAAAAACCGTGCCGCTTCAAAATCTCGCGCGGAAACACCTCGATTAAGCCTATTACCTTGTCCTTGAGCTTGGCGTAAACGCCCGCGCAGGCTTCCTTTTCCCAAACCTCGTCGAATACCCGCTTTTTAAGCTCCGCGCACCGCTCGTGAAACCGTTCGGGAGGGTTGCCGAACGGGTAGTTTTTGAGGCACATCGTCATTTCTTCGGCAAAAGTCTCTTTAGTTATCGGCACCCAAATTATTTTCCCGTTGAGGACTGATTCATTAAGCCGCTCCGCCGAAAGCCCGTTTTTGGTCGAAGAGTAACTCTCGTCCGAAGCGGCTTCCGAAACATCGTCACCGGCAATCCCAAGGGCCGAATATATTTTATTTCTGTTGAGCGGCACCGAATCGATTAGCTTGCCGCCGCAAAACACGTCGGCGAAGCAGTTTTCAAGCATCCTCCCGTTTGCGGCAAGCCCGTTGTTTTCATAAAGTTCTTTTTGATATCCGCAATCCGCGTCAAAAACCGACTTGACGGTTTCCACACCTTTGTTTCTAAGCCATTCCTCAAGGAGGCCCGCAAAAGCCATGCTCGCTTCGCATACAGGCGAATATATTAATTCAACCTTCTTCAAAATTTCACTCCTTTTAACCGCTGTTTTGTTTTAATATCGTTCACTATTTTCTTTTGTAGTTCCTAATTCGTTTGGGAATCCGGCATAAGGCATAATACTCCGTCATTCCACGTTTCAAAAGAATATCAGCATCTTTTGGTAAAGCATCGCTTGCCAGTATTTCTCAATTTTTCAATCTCATAACAGATTTATAAATTAATCCAAATTCCTTCATCTTTTATCTCAGCATTCTCTAATGAGCGATAAAAGTGTTGGGCATCATCGTTGGATGCGATTAATCCTATTAATGTATTTACTCCCATTTCTTGAAGAGTTTTGCGAAGTGTCTCCATTAGCATTTGAGCAAAACCTAAACGTCTATAACTCTTTATAACGCATATCCAATCCAAATATGCTTTTATAGAGCCGTCAAAATGACTTGCAATTATTGCTGAATCAATTCTTCCTACAACTTTGCCGTCAGCATATGCAAGTAAAGAAACCGAATTTTTAAATTCGTCCAGTTCAAAACTTTTCTTAACATTTTCAATATAAGCTTTGTCAATCTCCCACCCCCAAAAATCTTCTTCTTTTCGTAAGGCGAGTTCATATTGAATAACGTCGTCAATTCTGTCTTTTGTATATCTTATAATTTCAATTTTCATTGTTAGTCTCCTATGCAAATTACTGTTTATCTTTTATAAAAATTATACCATAATCGTTTGCTTGTACAATCTCAAAAAAATTCTATTTAAAAAATAAGAAGCCTTGATATATTATATCAAAGCTTACTTTATTATGGTGGAGACAAGCGGACTCGAACCGCCGGCCTATGCGTTGCGAACGCATCG
>DAITPX010000074.1:0-7317 GCA_036833365.1 Clostridia bacterium
AACCCAGTCATGCTTTTCGACGAAATCGACAAAATGTCAAGCGACTTCCGCGGCGACCCTGCAAGCGCTATGCTGGAGGTGCTTGATCCCGAGCAAAACAGCAATTTCGTCGACCATTACCTCGAGGTGCCATTCGATTTGTCCAAAACGCTGTTTATCTGCACCGCCAACAATGTGGATACCATTCCGCCCGCGCTTTTGGACAGAATGGAGCTTATCGAGCTTACGGGCTACACCGAAGAAGAAAAAATGGAAATCGCCAGAAGGTTTTTGATTCCCAAGCAGGAAAAAATGCACGGAATCGAGCCTAAGAGTATTGCGTTCGACGAGGGCGCCCTCCGCAAGGTCATAACAAACTACACGCGCGAGTCGGGCGTGCGCCAGCTCGAGCGCGAAATCGCCACAATCTGCCGCAAAGTTGCGCTCAAAATCGTCAACGAAAAACTTTCGCAGGTCGACATTACCGAAGAGGGGCTGGAGGTATATCTCGATGTGTCCAAATATAAAAACGAAATAGTGGACAAGTCGGACGAAATCGGCTCCGCAACAGGTCTTGCATGGACGGTCGTCGGCGGCACGACGCTTGTTATCGACGTAAATTTGTTCGAAGGCAAGGGCGAAATTTTGCTTACCGGCATGCTGGGTGACGTGATGAAGGAATCGGCGCGCACGGCCATAAGCCTTGTCAGGAGCATGGCTAAGGATTATGAGATTTTGCCCGAAAAATTTTTAAAAACCGACATTCATATTCACATCCCGGAAGGAGCGATACCAAAAGACGGCCCCAGCGCGGGAATAACCATGGCAACGGCGCTTATGTCGGCGTTTTCCGGACGGGCGGTCAGGCGCAACGTCGCAATGACGGGCGAGGTTACCTTACGCGGCAAGGTTTTGCCAATCGGCGGTCTTAAAGAAAAAACGCTTGCGGCGTACCGCGCGGGAATAAGGAAAATCGTCGTACCCAAAGACAACGAAAAGGATTTGAGGGAAATACCCAAAGAGGTTTTATCCAATATGAACGTGATTTTGGCAGAAAATATTCAAACGGTGTTCGATACCGCTCTTGTTACGCAGTGAAAGCGGAGTTTATCAAATCGGCGTCGAACTATCGCGACTGCATAGTGAGCGACTTGCCGCAAATTGCCGTCGCCGGTAAATCCAACTCCGGCAAAAGCAGCTTTATAAACCTTCTTATGAACTCCAACCTCGCGCGCACGAGCAGGGAACCCGGGCGCACAAGGCTTATAAATTATTTTTTGATAGACGAAAAGTACTTTTTGACGGATTTGCCGGGCTACGGCTACGCGAAAGTTTCGCTTGCCGAAAAGAAAAAATGGGGCGAGCTTATCGAGGAATATCTTGAAAAAGAAAAGATGCTTCTGCACCTTTTCTTTTTGATAGACATTCGCCGCGACCCCACGCACGACGACGTGCTGCTCCTCAATTATCTTTACAAGCGGGGCTTAGGTTTTACTCTGATTGCTACAAAAGCTGACAAAATTGCCAAAAGTAAAATTTTCGCCGAAAAGCAGCGCCTTGCGTCCCTTTTCAAAATAGGGCGGGACGATATTATTGCAACGTCGGCGGAAACGAAATACGGGCGTGAGGAAACGCTCGCCCGACTCGACCGCATAATCGCCTCGGCGCGCTTGGACGAAACCGAATTGGAACGCATGGAAGAGGACGACAGGATTTAACTTTAAGTATAAAGCTGTATCTTTTTAATTCGAGAGAATATCCGTGTTTTTTTGTAATTTGCTTGAAAAAAATTATTTGGCAAATTAAAAAACCAAACAGTTTTTTTATCTCAATTTGAAACATTTCCGCGTGTTTTTCAAACAGCATAATGCTTAATAATATTTTCATTTGCCAACCGCGTCATATTTAACGCGTTTTTTTGCACTTTTGGCGGCGGCGAAGCATAAAATACTAATAGCATTTTGGGGTAGGTATTTTATGAGCGGATGTCAGGAACGCGTTTGCATACAGGCTAAAAAAATTATCGACGCCTGTCTGAGGCAATATACCGATTCACAGGTGGCCGTCGTTTTGGAGGAGATTATGCCTCCCGACCCCGCTTTGCCGTTAACTTTTGTAAGCGGCAGAAGCACCACCGTTTACGGCGAGATAATCGACCTGGTGGTGACGCGCATTTCCGAACGCCCGAGGTTCGGCAGAATTCAGGGCACTGTCATTATTCCGCTGGAAATACGCTATCTCGACGCCAACAACGTCAGCGGAAGCGGCATGGGGCACCTCGAGGCGCCCTTCGACATAGTGATGAGACTGCCCGAAGCGTCGATAATCCCTTATCAAATCGAGGCGCAGGTATCCGCGGTTTGCCCGGCGGGGGAATTTCAGTCAGGCTTGGTCGAAACCGAGCTGCAGCAGCTTCAGCAGACGGAAGAAATAATTTTCATTGTGGACGCGTGCATTTCGATTATTTTCAAGGTGGTGGTGGAAACCCAGCTTATCGTGCCTACATACGGCTTCCCCACGATTCCGCCTTGCCAGGATTTTGCCCAGGACGTTTGCAGCGGCGTTTTCGAATTACCGCTGTTCCCGTCGGGAGGTTGATTTAGATTTTTATTTAAAAATAAACCGCCTTTCAATTCAGGCGGTTTTTTTGTTCAAACTTTCCAAAACTAAAGCTCTTTTGAAATAATAGTATTTTGATTAAAAATTTTTTATTAAAAACACCTCATTTTCGCTATGACACATAACCAACTGCCGTCATAATATACAGCATAATGTTTTGGAGTTACATCGAAAGTGAAATATAATAAATGCCCGTATTGCGAGCTGAACTACAAGCCGGAAAACGAAAAAATGTGCGACGTATGCAAAAACAAGTCGAATTATGATGACGACGAGGAATATATCTGCCCGATTTGCTACAAAAACAAGCTTGATTACGACGAGGTTATCTGTAAAAAATGCCGTGAAAAGCGCCTTTTAGACAATATGAAAGACTTTTTGACGTGACTTTTTGTTGCTTATGTGGTACTATTTTTATAATGAAAGTTTATGCTATATCCGATTTGCATCTTTCGACGGCGGTGGATAAGCCGATGAATATTTTCGGGGCGGAGTGGGAAAATCACTTCGAAACGATTGCTTCCGACTGGCGCCAAAAAGTGAGCGAAAACGACGTCGTGCTCATGCCCGGCGATTTCAGCTGGGGAATGCGCATGGACGAGGCCCTGCCCGACTTCGCGTTGTTCGATAACCTCGCGGGCAAAAAAGTCATACTGCGAGGCAACCACGACTATTGGTGGAACACCATAGGTCAGGTGCGCCGCAGCATTCCGAAAAGTTTTTTCTCGCTGCAAAACGATGTGCTGCGCTTTGACGAATTGGTAATTTGCGGCACGAGGGGCTGGGTTTGCCCCGATAGGGAGCCGCTCAAAGAGGAAGACCAAAAAATTTACCTGCGCGAACTGGAAAGGCTTAGGCTGTCGCTCAATGCGCTTGAAAAGGAGCGCAGGCAGGGCGACAGGGTGGTGTGCATCACGCATTTCCCGCCCTTTAACGCGAGGTACGAGGAAAACGAGTTTATCAGGCTTTTGGTCAAACACGGCATAGGCGTGGTGGTTTACGGGCACCTTCACGGCGCGCAGAGCAGGGCGGAACTGATTGTTAAAAAATTCGGCATGACCTTTTACCTGGTTTCCTCAGATTTGGTAAAAAACAAGCTGACGGAAATTGTAGTCTGAAAAAAATATTTTAGCTGCGAAAATAAAAAAATCCCTTAATTTAATCAAAAATTTAAAACATTCATAACAAATAGCAGGAAAAATTCAAATTTAAAAGCACTTTACAGTCGCCGCGCATATTTTATAATATACAAACATAACGGAATTTTGCCAAATCGGCGAAAAACCGTATTTTTACAGCAGGCATTCGAAAGATATTTAATTATGTTGTTTCGGTGCCTGCCACATATTTGACACGTTGCCGCCTTTTATATGTTTGTACGGCGGCCGTCAAAATTTCTCAGCAAAAATCTTTCGGTTTTTACGGCCGAAAGGTTTTTTTGTATTTTAAACTTTTAGTACAGCAAGAAGTACGCCTAGATCCCTATTTTTTGCATAAAATATCAATTATTTTAAGAAAATGGTTAAAAATGGTTGAAAATGGTTAATTTGTGTGCTATACTACTTTCACTTAAAACCGGAGATGTATATTTGAAGTATTGTTTTTACGGCACACACGAATACCAGTTGGACGCAAAGAACAGAATGCGCATGCCCGCCAAATTCAGGGCTGAAATGGGCGACGAATACCTGATAACTAAGGGCGCGGGCGGAAGCCTGTTTGTTTTGCACCAAAAAGCGCTGGAGGAGCTCAACGAAAAAATCTCCGCGCTGCCTCTTACAGACGTGGAGGCGGGAAAGGTGCTGAGAAAATTTACTTCTTCCGCCGTAAGGGTGGAATGCGACGAACAAGGGCGGTTCGTTTTGCCCTCGACGCTTAAGGAATATGCCAAAATAGACAAAAACGTCTGTATCGTGGGCGCGGGCAGTAAGGTGGAAATCTGGAGCCAGGAAATTTGGGACGAAATTAACCGCGGCGGCAAGGACGAAAACTTTGACGATGTCCTGGGCAGTTTGGCAAAATATGGAATTTAACGCTTTCCACAAGCCCGTTATGCTTCGCGAATGCGTTGCTGCGCTCGAAGTCAAGCCCGACGGAATATACGTAGACTGCACCCTCGGCGGCGGCGGCCATTCGGAAGCGATATTATCGAGACTGACAAACGGAATTTTAATTGCAATCGATAAGGACATCGAAGCGATAGATTTCTGCAAGCAAAGGTTTTCTGCAAACAAAAACATAATTTACGTTAAAAGCGATTTCAAAAATATAGCCGCGATTTTGGAAGAAAACTCGATAGGCGCGGCGGACGGAATCTTGGCGGATTTGGGGGTTTCCAGCCGCCAGCTCGACGACAAAGACAGGGGATTTTCTTATATCAAAGACTCCAGGCTGGATATGAGGATGGACAAAAGCCAAAAGCTGTCGGCGTGGGATGTCGTCAACGCCTATTCCGAGCAAAGGCTTTTCGAAATCATACGCGACTACGGCGAGGACAAATTCGCCAAAAATATAGCAAAAAACATTATTTCGGCAAGGCTCGTTAAACCGATAGACACTACAAAACAGCTTGCAGAAATAGCGGACAGGTCCATACCCTACGCTTTGAAAAAAACGGGCGGTCACCCTGCGAAACGGACGTTTCAGGCTATAAGGATAGAGGTCAACGGGGAGCTTGAGGGCCTGGAAAAAGCGCTCACGAACATGATAGGCCTTCTCAAACCGGACGGAGTGCTGACGGTACTGACCTTCCACTCGCTGGAGGACAGAATCGTTAAAAACCTTTTCAAAGAAAAATCTACGGGCTGCGTATGCCCAAAAAGCTTTCCAGTCTGCGTTTGCGGGCACAAAGCCGAGGTGGGGCGCCCTTGGACGGCGGTACCGTCGAGTGAAGAAAAAGACGCCAACCCTCGTGCAGAAAGCGCGAGGCTGAGAGCGGTAAAAAAACTTTAATTTAAATTCACATCTATATAGGCGGCAGACGAACGGCGAATATAAGCGCTTATTGAAATACCTAGCGGCAAAACAAGTATAACGAAATAAAACTAATTTTAAAGAAGTCGCGGGATTTAAGGAAAGTAATCCCAAAATTAAAACTAATTTACAAACAACATGCGGGACTTAATAGATTTTTTTCGGGTGGCAGATCAAAAATGTCGGGCGAAAAAAGAATAATGATAAGGACGGTGAAATACTATGTTATCATACAACAGAATCGATTCGACGGTAAACCCCATAAGCAGGGCGTCTAGGGAGGACGAGGAGCTTTTTGAGGAGCGGGCTGCCGTTGGAAATGAAGCAGCGCCCGCGAGAAGAAGTTTTTTGCGCGAAAGCGACGAGGAAAGCGAACTAAACAAAGCGGAGCTTTTTGAAAAGCTGTCGGGTGTAAGGGGCGGCGAAAGGGATATCCCCGAGATGAGCGAAATGCTCAAGCGTGAAAAGTACGCGCCCTCGCCCCGAACTTTGGTCTACGTAGACCCTACGGTATCGGGTGCCGATGCCGCTCCCGACAAATCCAACGTCGTGGCGCACACCACGTCGGTGGCGAAAACCAAGGCAAAAATCGCAGTGGCGGTTTACATAGCCGTGGTCTTGGCGCTTGCCATAGCCATAGCGTTCACCGCTTTGAGTGTTGCGGGTACTTTTCAGTCCACAAGCGAATTAATGAGCCAAATATCCGGGCAAACCGAGGCTATCGACGCGCTCGTGGCGGAGCTCGCCAATGCCGACGAAGCGGCGCTTACAGCGGCGGCTGAGAAACTTGGCTTAAGCCTGCCCAACACAGGCAATACGCTGATGTATGATTTGCCCGAAACGAGGGGGCCGCAAACCTTCGATATCACGACAAACTGGTTCGACAGGCTTTGCGACGGAATATGCAATTTGTTCGGAGGAAACTGATATTTTAAATGCTTAATACTTCCTATACCATCAAAAAAAGATTGTTGTCGGTGCTTATCGCAACAATCTTTATTTTTTTAGTCATAATTTCCCGATTATTTTATATACAAGTAGTTTGGGGGAAAAACCTTCAGGCGCGCGCCATGGAGCAATGGGCGAGGAGCCTTCCGACCCTGGCCGAGCGCGGCAAAATTTTAGACGCCACGGGGAGGGTAATAGTCGACAACGTTACGACCTATTCCGTTTACGTTCGCGCCAAAACTGTGACCGAGCCTGAAAAGGTGGCAAAAGCGCTGTCGGAAATTCTCAAATTGGATTATGAAACGGTGCTGAAAAAGGCGACGAACCGCGGTGTATCGGAGGCTACGGTTAAAAAACAGGTCTCAATCGAGGACGCGGCGAAAATCCGAGAGCAAAACCTCGACGGGGTGTACCTTGCTGGCGAAACGGTGCGGCAATACCCCTACGGCGATTTTTTGACGCAGGTTTTGGGCTTCGTTTCGGTGGACGGCACGGGGCAGAACGGCATCGAGGCTATGTACGACAAGTACCTGCGCGGCATCGACGGAAAAATATTGACGCAAACCGACCTTATCGGCGTGGAAATCGAAAACGAGGAAATTTTGTACCTGCCGCCCGTCGAGGGCTACGACGTCGTTTTGACGATAGACTACACAATCCAATCCGTCGTCGAATACGTTTTAGACATTATTATGCAGGCCCATTCGCCCAAAAGCGCGAAATGCATAGTTATGGATGTGACCACAGGGCAGATTTTGGCGATGGGCATAAACCCAAGCTACGACATGAACGAAATCC